>CAZSKH010000029.1:1518-3965 GCA_964607395.1 uncultured Algimonas sp. | reverse complement strand
CATAATCACGGCACATGGGCGACGGCGGCTGTTGGACTGACGGGTTACGCCATCGGCGATGAGAACTATGTCGAGCAGGCTTTGCTGGGATTGGATAAATCAGGGGAGGCCGGTTTCCTGAAACAGATGGATGTGCTCTTCTCGCCGGACGGATATTATAATGAAGGGCCGTATTACCATCGGTTCGCTCTGAAGCCGTTCATCATTTTTGCGCAGGCGGTAGAGAAAAATAATCCGGAACAGAAGATATTTGAGAAACGCGACGGTATATTGAAAAAGGCGACTTACTCGTTGGTCCACCAAGCCTATGGCGGCCTGTTTTTCCCGATTAATGACGCAATTAAAGAAAAAGGTATTCGCACGGATGAACTTCTGAATGCCGTTGCTATTGTTTATGAACTCACGGGCGATACAGGGCTCCTGTCTATTGCGCAGGAACAGGACACATTTGTTCTGACCCCAGCCAGCCGTAAGTTAGCAGCTGATTTGGCAGCCGGAAAAGCGACGCCCTTTGATTATAAATCCATGCGGCTTGGGGATGGTCAAAACGGCGATCAAGGCGCGCTTGATATTCTAAAAGCCTCCGACGACCCGAATGGGCTGGCCGCTGTTGTGAAGAACACATCCCAAGGGCTGGGCCATGGGCATTTCGATAAAATGGGTCTTTTGGTCTATGATGCCGGTCACGAAGTTCTGCTGGATTACGGCGCGGCTCGCTTTCTGAATATTGAAGCGAAATATGGCGGGCATTACCTCCCTGAAAATAATTCATTCGCCAAACAAACAGTCGCGCATAATGCGCTGGTTGTTGACGAGACGAGCCATTTCAATGGCGACGTTGATGTCGGAAATGCGAATTGGCCGACTGTTGGTGAATTTATCAATGAAGACGGCCTGAAAGCTACATCGGCAGAAATCTCGACCGCCTATGACGGCGTCCGGATTGGCCGAACCGTTGCCATGATTGAAGACGCCGCATTTTCCGGACCGGTTATTATCGATCTAGTCGAGGCTCATGCCGAAGGCTCACATAGTTATGATTTGCCGTTTTTCTATAAAGGTCATTTGATCGAGACAAATTTCAAACTCCAAGCTGACCCGCTGACCCGCACGCCATTGGGCACGAAAAACGGATATCAATATCTTTGGAAAGCCGCCGAGGCGAAACCGGTCGACGGATTATCCCAAGACACATGGCTGCTCGATCAGAAATTCTATTCGGTTACATCCGCAGTTCCGGCCAATTCAAAAGTTGTCTTCACGCAAATCGGTGCCAATGATCCGAATTTCAATTTGATCCCTGAAAAAGGCTTTATGCTTCGCGCGAAAACCAATGACGGCGTGTCGTTTCTGTCCGTGATTGAACCGCATGGGGATTATAATCCAACGCTCGAATATACAATTGGCAGCCATAGCGCGATAAAGTCAGTCCAGCATTTTGAGAGCGGAGCCGCTGAGTTTGTTTTGATCGAGACAAAAGACGGTAATACCGTCGGCTTGGGTCTCGGCGCGGAAGATAATCCCTCTGGGACGCACACCGTAGATGTGAACGGAAAAATGATGAGCTGGACGGGGCCCGTGAAACTCTTCCATTCCGACGCTCATATGGCCGAAAAATAATCCACCGACTACTCTCAAACTGTCAAACAAAATTCGAGTTATAATATGAAATTTAATCCAACCTCCATTGCTGATGCGGTTCTTCATGCGCGGCGTGCTTGTAAACCCATATCGGGATTTCCTGCGGAGCTGCCGCAAACGTTAGAGCAGGCCTATGCGGTTCAAATAGATGCGATATCGAAATGGGATGCGGATCTGATTGGGTTCAAAGTTGGCGGCGTTCCGCCCAAATTCCAAACCCAGTTTCCTACGCCGTGGCAAGCCGGCCCGATGTTCGCCGACCAGAAATATTTTGCCAAATCGGGCGACTCGATTGAAGTGAGTGTTTTTGAAGGCGGCTTTGCAGCCTATGAGGCAGAGCTCGTTTTTGAGCTTAAAAATTTGGACAAATTAGATAAGCCCCTCGAGTCCATCGCGGACACACACGCCTTTATCTCGCGCGTGTATTTGGGTGCGGAGATTGCCAGCTCGCCCAATCTGTTGGTCAATGAATTAGGGCCGGGCTCCATCATTTCCGATCTTGGGAATAATGCGGGTGTGGTTTTGGGGCCCGAAGCGCCGCTGTCTATTCTGGAGGATTTCTCAAAATTAGAAGTCGTGTTGACAATTGATGATGTCGAAATTGGCCGCGCCACGCCGAACCCCGGCGAAAATGGTCCATTGGGCGCTCTGCGCTTTATCCTCAATCACTTCATCAGTATGAAGGGGCGGATGGAGATTCCTGCAAATTGTTTAATTTCCAGCGGTGCGATTACAGGTGTGCATCAATCGCACGCCCATACGAAATCCACGATTACATTTGGTGATTTGGCTGAATATGAATTGAA
>CAZSKH010000029.1:0-1418 GCA_964607395.1 uncultured Algimonas sp. | reverse complement strand
GCCCAGCGCCGTCAGCTCCTTCAAGAGACGATGGGCGCTTGACCTTGGCAAGGCTGTGCGCTGCAAGATTTGGGTAAAATTCAGCCCATTCGCTTGTTCCGCGACGACATGTTCGATGATGTTAAACGCATTGGCCAGTGACGACATAAATCCCGGTCTTTCCCACTCCAAAAATCACGTTTCAACGCTTGACAATTCGTGTGTTTTTTATCAGTATTCCATATAAGGAATTATGTTCCATATATGGAACTGTCAATAAAAGATTTCAGGGAAAGTTTCTGGTCGCCGCGCGTGTCCTCTCTCGACCTGTAAAGATACGAATAGAGGAAAGACACATGAGCGAATTACTAGCCTCCTTGGAAGCCAAAAAGGTTGTTCCATTGGTCCAATCGGACGACCCCAAAACAGCCCTGAAAATTTCAGAAGCCCTGCTCGAAGGCGGGCTCGACGTTCTCGAAGTTGTGCTGCGCACGGACGCCGCATTGGATTGTCTCGAGGCCATTGCCAAAGAATTTCCGCAGGCCCATGTCGGGGCGGGGACCGTTTTGGACGCGGCGCAAAGCGAAGAGGTTATCCGCCGCGGGGCCGGGTTTATCGTCTCTCCGGGTCTTGATCCGGCCTCCGTCAAAGTTGCGCAAGCGGCGGATATTCCGATTTTACCGGGCATCGCGACGCCGTCGGAAGCGCTCCTCGCGCGGAACATGGGTCTCAAAACTGTGAAACTTTTCCCAGCATCTGTCGTCGGCGGCCCGAAAATGCTTAAGGCTTTATCTGCGGTGTATCGCGATATGCGCTTCATGCCGACAGGCGGGGTTAGCGCGGCGAACCTTCATGAATATTTAGCTGTCCCAGCCGTCCTTGCCTGCGGCGGATCATGGCTCACGCCAAAAACCGCGATTGAAGCGGGCGATTTCGCTGCCATCACAAAATTAGCAAAAGACGCGATTGCCATCGCAAACGCATAAGAGGACCTTATCCAATGACTGACTTTCTATCTTTCGGCGAAATCATGCTGCGTCTTCGGACGAATGGCTATGAGCGCTTTTTTCAATCCCCAAGCTTTGAGGCCACATTTGGCGGCGGCGAAGCCAACGTCGCTGTGTCCTTGTGTAACTACGGACTCGATGCAGGTTTTATCTCGGCCCTGCCGGATAATGACATCGGCCAAAGCGCGATTAATTCCCTTCGTGCGCTCGGCGTTGATACGTCAAATGTGAAACGACAAGGTGACCGTGTTGGTATTTATTATCTCGAAACGGGGGCCAACCAACGCGCATCTAAGGTCATTTATGACCGCGCGGCGTCATCTATTTGTGAAGCCAAAGTCGGTGATTTTGACTGGCCCACAATCTTCAAAGGCGCGAAATGGCTCCACATTACAGGTATTACGCCAGCTCTCTCGCAAGGTTCTGCAGACC
>CAZSKH010000028.1:0-14108 GCA_964607395.1 uncultured Algimonas sp. | reverse complement strand
CGTCGAGCAATTTGGATTGGCAATAATGCCTTTTTTGAAATCCATAACGGCGTCGGCATTTACTTCGGGCACGATCAGCGGAACATCCGGGTCCATGCGCCAAGCCGAGGAATTATCGATAACGACGCATCCAGCCGCCGCAATCTTGGGCGACCATTCCTTGGAGATGTCACCGCCGGCGCTCATGAGCACGATATCGACTGTTGTGAAATCGAAACTATCCAAGACTTCGCATTTCAAATCCTTGTCGCCATAACTAACGACCCGGCCAATGGATTTGCGGCTGGCAAGGGCATGAACGGCATCTACATGCAGGTCGCTCTCGGACAAAATCGTGAGCATTTCTGTCCCGACGTTGCCGGTGGCACCTACGATAGCGAAACGATAGCCCATGATGATCTCCATTGATCGTTACGTGAAAAACGTGCGGCCCATACGCCGAACTCATGCGAATCGCAAGCCGTTAGCGCGTCTTCCGGAGGCGCAAACCAACCGCCAGCGCGATGAAACCGACAAAGGCAAACCCTGCGACCTCGAATTTAGAAAATCCGAAGATCCAAGGCGTCGTCCAGCCCTCCATTCCGGCGACACCGCCGGGGACGCCGTTCATGACAATCGCACCCAAAAGAACCGCAAATAGCGCCAAAACACCCATGAGCGCGAACATGGCGTTATAGAAGCGTTGGTCTGACGCCCGCTGCGCCGCTTTGCGCTCCTGCACGCGTTGATAGCGAGAGACGCGGCGCACCCGTCTTGGCCGGCTGTTTTGATCTTCAGGTGGGTTGATGTCAGACATGACAGCTTCCTAACATGGCACGACGAGAAATTCATGCTAAAGCCACAGCATGAGATTATTTGGGTTAATCACAATTGCATGCCTCCTGCCATTTCACGCTGCGGCTCTCGGTCCGGATGAAGGCTATCCGGATGTTGAATATGATAGCTCAATTTCAGAAGCGCAGCTCCGAGCGGCCTTCACGGGGAAACGACATTTAGGCAGCTATAATTTCCTTAGTAAGGGAATCACGACCTACGCTTTCGAGGAAACGACAAATAGTGACGGCAGCCTTCGCCACATCAGAGAAGGCCATGTCGATACCGGCCAATGGGAGATTAAAGACAACACCATCTGCTATGATTATGACGACCCGACACTCCTCCAAGCTTGCTTTCGGATGTATCTGCGCGGGAATTGCTATTATCATTATCAAGTCAGCGTCCAGGGCTATCCGAAGTTTGGCTTCACGGCTCGGAGTGTCATCGCAGGCGAAACCGCAAATTGTGAGCCAAGCTTTGTATAGAATTTTTGCAATTTGCCTCCTCAGTTTTGGCTTAACCCAAACGGCTACCGCCCAGACGCAAGATCAGGATATTCGTCCCGATGCCAGCCAACTCACCGGTAAAGAGATAAAATCTGTCTTTTCAGACGCCCATATGGACGGGGCTTATAATTTTGGCCGTAACGGTAAAGCGCAATCCTTCTACAAGGAAATCCATAGGCCAGACGGCACATTAACATATGAGGAAGACGGCATGGTTGAACCGGGTCGGTGGTTCGTCCGCAAAGATGCGCTCTGTTTCATGTATCCGTCCAACCGACTCTCTGGGGGATGTTTCCGCGTCTATCAGATCAAGAATTGCTATTATTTCTACTCAACCTCCCGCCGCCAAGTCGCGGGCGAAAATGGTCGACCCTATTGGACAGCGCGCGCCGTAAAACGCGGAGAGCGCGCTGGGTGCGAGAAAGCTATCAGCTAGGGTCATGTCCGTAGTCCGGCTTGGGCAAACTACGTTTCGGCCAACCTTGAACGCGTTCAAATGCACGAATGTCGATACGCGTCTCATCAAGGTCCCGTTCTAAACGCCTCAATTTCCTGCGCAAACGGCTCTGCTCACTATCACTCATATCTGAGTTTGAAAGACGGTTGGCGACATCTTCAAGCGCCGCAAGTTTGTCCTCATACACGTCATATAGCGCCTCATATTCTTGGTTCAGGGCATAAACGACCAGACCTTCTTCATGGCCATCTAAATACGGAATAGCGTTTATCGCGCTGCATTGATTTTTAATCGAATTTCCCGCTTCGCCATGGTTGAAACCCCGATCATAGGAACAATAAAGCGGCACGCCTTCTTTATAGCCAGCTAGGTAGGCGGTCGAATTTATCTCTCGGCATTCGGTCTTTACGGAATTTCCGCTTTTGCCATGGGTCAAGCCTTTGTCGTAAGAGCAATATTGCGTAACACCCGCGTCATATCCGGACCGGTAGTCGGCCGCATTAGCCAGAATGCCGTGTTTCGCGCAGGACTTGGCGATCTTGTTAAATCTTCCACGCGACTCACCCTTTCGGCCATCCTCATAGCCAAGGCTTTCCCAGCTGCCCGCTATGCAGCTGTCTTTAGAGATTGTCGAACAGCCCGCCAGTAAGATCGCCGCGTCTGCCAATATTATTGACTTTTTTAACATTGTTGCCTCCATGCTTATCTAAACCACAGTCATGTCGAACGAGGGCTGAAAACGACGTTCAGCTTTGCGTCATCTTTTAAAGACCACCCTTTCCTTTTGAGGCTGTTTTGTTCACTATTATATCATGCGTATTGAACCTCACACATTAGGCAGCGGACAACGCGCTCCACTCGGTTTAGCTCTTGGCGGCGGTGTCGCGCGGGGCTGGGCACACATTGGTGCGATGCGAGCGTTAATTGAGGCCGGGATAAAACCCGACATTATTGCCGGCACCTCCATCGGCGCAATTGTTGGGGCGGCATACCTCTCCGGTAAACTCGACGTCTTGGAGAAATGGGCCCGCTCCCTCACTCAACGTAAAATGATGGGATATATGGATGTTCGCTGGGGCGGGTCCGGCCTGATGCGTGGTGACCGTCTCGCTCGCGTCTTAAACCATTATATGGGAGATGTTCGGATCGAAGATCTGGACAGAAAATTTGCGGCGGTCACATGCGATCTCCGCACGGGCTATGAGGTCTGGTTGCAGCGCGGCCCGATAGTGCCCGCCATTCGCGCCTCCTACGCGCTGCCCGGCGCCTTTGAGCCCGTGAAAGTCGATGGCCGCTTTATGATTGACGGCGCGTTAGTGAACCCTGTTCCCGTCTCTACTTGCCGTGCGCTTGGCGCGCATATGGTGATTGCGATTAGTTTGAACGGGGACGCTTTTGGCCCGATGGGCAGCAGTCACGAAATTGATTTGGACGGAGACGATGATCCAGATGAAACAGACCCGTTCGAAATCGCAAGCCATAGTCTCAACAAATTGCGGCCAGATCGTCTCTTGCTCAAGTCTATGATCGGCGAAGTCAAACCCGGAAAGAGTCCCAAAATCGGCTCTGTAATGATGGGAACTTTGAACATCGTTATGGACCGTATTTCGAGGTCTCGGCTGGCAGGCGATCCGCCAGATGTCTTCGTTGCGCCGCGAATTGGTCATATTGGCATGTTGGAATTCACCAAGGCTGACGAGCTTATAGAACGCGGCTATGCTGCGATGCAGCACGAAATTCCGCTGATTCGGTCAGTTATGGATGTATTGTCGCAAATGCCGTCTGCCATTGCTCCCGATGACGTTGAACCTGCTGCGGCTCAGAACGGAATGCCCGTCGAGGCCCCTGATGCTTGAGAATGTTCCCTTTAGGTAGAAGGCGTTTGACTGCGCCACACCCCTCAGGCGAAGCCATTCGTAAATGTGTCAAATCTGTGACACCCGAATTTAATGAGGCAACCAAAGCTAAACATAGTCGCGAATGACAATTCGCCGATAAGGCAACCTCGCATTCGAAAGAGTTTCCAACAGGCGAACATTGTTCCGGCAAAGACGCCCGTAAACCCAATCCGAACCTACAAAGTTAAATCAGCCTTCGCTTGGCTCGTGCCTGTTTTTGCAATCCTTTTTGCAGCCTTTGCTATCGTTCAAAACCTTCCGTCAAACATTTTGCTTTGGTCAAGTTTCGTAATCGCTGCGCTCTTGTCTTTGACCGCGGCGCGGGCTGATCGGGACTCGCCGCTCCGCAATGTCTCTGGATTATTGGTAGTGGCAGCGGTCACAACTGGATT
The DNA here is from genome assembly GCA_964607395.1 of uncultured Algimonas sp. GTDB lineage: Bacteria > Pseudomonadota > Alphaproteobacteria > Caulobacterales > Maricaulaceae > Litorimonas. The sequence goes on along the minus strand of CAZSKH010000028.1, from coordinate 10,039 downwards.
GGCAGCCTTACTGTCGGAAAATGGGTTCACTCTGATTGGCATGGAATTAGCGCTACTCGTATCCGCGCTTGCCTTGATCTTTGGATGGATTTTCAAATCAACGCCATCTGTACTCTTAAGTGGATTTTCAGGCTTGCTCTATCTCGGAAGCGCATTTCCCGAGCTAGGATTAACAACAGGACTGACAGATCAAGGATCGAAATTGGGAATCGAGTTGGTGCCTTGGATCATTCTTGCGCAAGTCCTGTTAGCTCAAACCTTAAGATCTTCGCTTGTGCTGTTTACCGCGATCACGGCAGGATATATTTGGCTGGGAACATTGGCCGCGGAAATGCCACTACCCGCTCTCGCAGGTTTAGGGTTCGCCGTTGCGGCCTCCCACTATTGGCTAGGTAAGGCTTGGGCCGAAACGGGGAAATTCGGCGCGGACATCCACAGAATTTGCGCTTGGGTGATTGCGATAAGCGCTGCCCTTTATATTCAGTCAATCTGGTTAAATGCCAATAGCGGCCAAGCCAAACCTTTCTGGCCGCCAGATATTTTTTGGTGGGCCGTATTGGGCGCGTCGATCTTCAGCCTGTTTGTCGCGTCGCTGATTCGGTATAAATCTTCCCATATTACCCTCCCCGGCATCTTCATTGTCTGTGTAGCTGTTGCCGCATTACCCTTAGCAATGGCCAAGCCTGATTTGGTCTATGCTGCATTTGACACGATACCGGGGCTGAACGCGAACCCAGGGTTGGGGTTAATTATCGGCGCGGTCATTATCGCCTGCGGTTTCATCTGGCTTGTAGGCGGCCTCAAAAACGGGCGACTTTTGGATATGAGCATTGGTGCCCTCGCGATTGGCATTGAGGCTATAGTTCTCTTGCAGCCCTCGCGATTTGACGCGGACCTCGGCGTAATTTTCGTTGTTTCCTTGATCTGCGCACTTTGCATTGGCGGTCTTATCGCAGGGGCTTCGCCTGACCGGTCACATTTACCCGGCAATTACGCTTAGCTCTATCGTCAAACGACGAATCAAGGCTATCAGGGGGAATGTCTTTCGGTATCGACCAAACCCCGGCGCAACGTAAGTGGTTCATCCAAGTGGAAGGTCAGGCCTATGGTCCGTTCGATGACAAGACGCTTTGGGACTATATGGTCGAAGGGCGTGTAAGTGCGCAGTCCCTCGTCAGCCAAACGGCCGGATCAGGGTATCGCCCAATATCTGCCGATCCGGGGTTAATGAACTGGATCGCGCAAGCGACCGAGCGGTCGCAAGCCGCAGTTCAAAGTCAAGATCAAGCCGAAGCAAAACCTCAACTCCCGCCGACAGTTTTCATGATTATGGCGGAAATAAAATCCGGCGGCGGAATGAACTTCTTGCAAACGCTCCAAACACTGGGCCCAACGCAAAGGCTCGGCAGCACAGTTTGGGTTTTGCAAGCGCAAGCCCAAGCCGAAACATTGCGGGATATATTGAGTCAGCCACTCGGGGCTGATGATCGGTTGTTCGTGCTTGATAGTTTCGCCAACAAAACGGCGTGGTTTAATCTGTCACCGGAGATGGATGCACAAATTGCGCAGCTTTGGAATATTGAGCGTTAAGCGCGAGCTCTAATCGATGCGCTCAAGCCCATCGCGAAAGCGTTTGGAATTCGCCACATATACGGTTGCGCCCATTTTCACCTGAGCCGCTTGCTCCTCCGATAAGGTCTTCACGACCTTACCCGGCGACCCCATCACGACGGAATTATCAGGAATGACTTTGCCTTCCGTGACCAAGGCGTGGGCGCCGATGAGGCAGTTTTTGCCAATAACCGCACCGTTCAAAACAGTTGCACCAATTCCGACCAAACTGCCGTCCCCGATTGTGCAGCCATGTATCATCGCCAGATGTCCGACAGTGACATCTTCGCCAATCGTCAGCGGTGAGCCGGGATCAGAATGGCAGACCGCGCCATCTTGAATGTTTGAACGCGCTCCGAGCTTAATAGGCTCATTATCACCGCGAACAGTTGCGCCGAACCAAACAGAACTGCCCTCGGCCATAATCACATTACCTATGACAGAGGCGGTTTCTGCGACCCAAGCGCTCTCATGGCGCTCGGGCGTGTTCTCATCCAGGCGATAAACAGCCATTAAGCGTCGTCCAAATCCTGCTGGAGGATGGAGATATTCAAATCATATGAAATGTCGTCCTTGTCCTCATCGTCAATATACAACAGGCCGAGAATTTCATCATCCAAATAAACTTCGACGCTGTCTTTCACTTTGCGGGCCTTGAGCTCCAGACCTTCGGTGCCAAAGCGTTTCCGGAGGTAGGATTGAACTTGCGAGATTTGTTGAGGTGTCATGAAAGGTCCTAAAGAGTTTGATCCATTGAGCTGGCCGGGTTGCCGCAGCAAGGTCCGCCAACAGGTTTTGCAGGTACACCTGCGACTGTACAATTCGGCTCGACAGGCTTCAAGACAACAGAGCCGGCCGCAATCTTAGCGCCGTCGCCGATTTTTATATTTCCGAGAACGGAGGCATTTGCACCAATCAGAACACGGTCGCCAATCTTCGGGTGACGATCCTCATCGGATTTACCGGTTCCTCCCAAAGTCACACCTTGCAGGATCGAGCAGTCATCACCGACGATGGCAGTCTCGCCGACGACAAAACCTGTTGCATGATCGAGCATAACACCGCAGCCGATTTTCGCGGCGGGATTGATGTCCACACCAAATAACTCGGAACTTCGGTTCTGAAGATGAAAGGCCACGAGGTCACGGCCTTCCGCAAGAAGTGCATGGGCTAGTCTGTGGGTTTGGATCGCCATGAACCCTTTAAAATATAAAAAGCACTGGAGAAAGGTTTGGCACGCTGGATCACGTTCACGAACAGCTTCTAGGTCACGTGCCACACAGGCGATGATTTCAGGATCGCAGGCAATCGCCTCGGTTAAAACAGTCTGCGTTTTGAGAGCTGAGAAATCGGGCGTGGCGAGTTTGTTCGACAAATGATTGACTAACGCACTGCCGAGATCAGCTTGGTCCAAAATCGTTGCGTGAAGCAAAGATGACATCGCAACTTCGCGCACAGCATAGGCGGCCGCTTCTTCTTGAAGGATCGTCCAAACGCACACGTCTTTTGTATCTGTGCAATCTTCCAACTGGCTTGTGACTATCAGGCTCGGCATTCCGGGCTCCTTGTGGATGTGAGACCTTATCTAGGCACTGCGGCGCTGAAACCCAAGTGAAAAGCTAAAAAACGAGTTAAAAGCTGAAACCTATCGTCCTGCGTTTCTTTATGGCTAACCGCGGCCCCGATATGGCGGGACACCTTGATCCGGAATCCAAAGACCTTCAGGCGCTTTGCCATGTTGATAGAATACATCAATCGGAATGCCGCCGCGGGGATACCAATAGCCTCCAATCCGGAGCCATTTCGGACTGATTTCTTTCACGAGACGTTGACCAATCCCTGTTGTGCAGGCTTCATGGAAATCTCCATGATTGCGGAAACTGCCGAGGAAGAGCTTGAACGCTTTGCTCTCTACGATCCATTCATCGGGGCAGTAATCAACAACCAGATGGGCGAAATCCGGCTGGCCTGTCACCGGGCAAATTGATGTAAACTCTGGCGCGACAAGCCTCACCATATAAGGCTCCTCGCAAGGGTTCTTTACACGCTCTAGAACAGCCTCATCAGGGCTTTGGGGCAGGCCGTTTTGTTGGCCGAGTTGGTCGAGTTTGGAATAACGATCTGACATAAGCGCCCGTTAAACTGACGGATCGATTTCCGCAACCTGCTTTTGCGGACGATTCCAATTGCGAATAAGTCGCCCGCCCGGTCTTTCAATGAGATAATATGTACAATGCGAGACCGCAATGACAACGCAGAGATAAATCCCTAACCAGACATCCGCCGCCCAACCCGTCGGTAATTCACCAAAAATATGGTTTAGCCCCACCGCGAAAACAATCGCAATAATCACGTGAACCAGATAAACCGAGTACGATATTTTGGCGAGATATTGAAAGACGCGGAGACTCATAAATTTAGACACCGCACCCCTGTCCGATGCAAAAACAACCACAAAAACAAAGATGAACACCCCAACCACAAACTGACCCTTACCCGATATTAGGATCACAAACGCTGTACAGACCACCAAAACGAGACATTCTAAGATTGTGGCAGCGATATTGGACAGGCTCCGAATGGTGCGCCTAATTTTAGGAAAGCTAACGGCAGCCAAAACCCCCGTATAAAAGCCTGCGACGCAACGCCAAAATCCGTAATCATAGGTGATGTTCATGTTGGCATGGACACGGGAAAGCGCGCCATAGATCAGCGCGATGCCTGCGAGAATGGCTAAGAAATGAAGAGGTCGCTTCGGCCTAAACCACATCATCATAAGCACGAAGACGATATATGTACAAAATTCCGCCCCGACCGTCCAACTCGTCGGATTAAAGGTTAGGCTATCGGATAGGCCGAGTGCGTTGGTCAATGTCAGGTTCTGCAACAGGGACAACCAGTTTTCACTCGCGCCAGACTGAAAGGGTAAAATTTCGTCCATTGTGTGTTCAGCCAGTCCAAATTGATGCGCCAGAAGACGCGCAATGGCGAATGCGAGGAAAACAAAGGTCATGAAAAGATGCAGCGGATAAAGCCGCGCAAATCGCCGCTTCATGAAGGCTTTTGCCTGATCTGCTGTTTGCAATCGGGCCTCATAAAGACGCCACATCAAAAACCCTGAGAAGGCAAAGAACAAATCAATGATCACGGGGCCATTTTCAAAAAATCGCCAGGTCTGCGGATGGCTGATCCATATGGTGTGATATATCGCGACAAAGACCGCCAAAAGACCCCTGAAACCGTCCAAAGCGGCATAGTAGTCTTGGCTGGCATTCGCCTCATATTTCGCTGGCCTGTGGAACATGTATTCCCATTACACCAGCCATGTTAAGATAGGTAAAACCTAAATGCGCTGGTCAAATGTACCGATGCGCCCACGCGGCTATCACATGCCCAACATATTCGGCGTCGGCGGGGTTTTTTAGCAATAAATGATCTGCACCGTCCAAGCTGACAAAGCTCTTAGGGTGTTTCGCATGACCATAGATATGGGATGCATTATCAATCCCAACAACTCTGTCTTGCGGGGAGTGAAAGATAAGAAGCCCGCGCTCCAGGCTGCCAATCTCTCTGGCAATATCGTGATTTTCAATATCGTCGAGGAATTGTTCCTTTATAATAAAAGGGCGTCCGCCAAGAAGAACTTTCGCTTCGCCCTCTTCCTCAATCTCTTCAATCTGATCAGCAAATTGATGCACAATATGAGTGGTGTCACAGGGGCTACCAATCGTGGCGACGGCCTTCACTTGCGGGATTTCATCCGCAACTTTCAACGCCGCAGTACCGCCAAAACTATGCCCGATCAACACACAGGGCGGCCCATAATTCTCAGCCATGAATTTTGCGGCGCATCGAATATCTTCACAGTTTGAGCTAAAATTCGTATCGGAAAAATTCCCCTCGCTCTCGCCCAAGCCCGTGAAATCAAATCGCAACATCCCAAAGCCATCTTCGACGAGGCTCCGAGAGATTGTGCGAATGGGTTTTAAGTCTTTCCCAATTGAAAATCCATGCGCAAAGAGGACCCACGATTTGACTTTCCCGTCTTCAGGGCTATCGATTTTGGCGGAGAGGATATCGCCAAAGGCCCCCTTGAAACTGACTTTTTCGCTTGGCATTTAGAGGCTCACTTTCCGAATAGATCTGTGGCCTACCCTATTCAAACGCGGTGCGGAAGACCTCAACGAAACGATCAACGTCACAATGTTGTAAGTGATTGATACCAGCCGCCGCTGCACGTCCACCGCCTGTCTCAAATTGCATCGCCAAAACATCCGCACCTTGCCGGTTCGCGATAGGCGCGCGGATTGATACCAAAAAGCCGCCCGCTTGTTCGGTTAGGATTGCATGCGCGCGGTTGGGATTTTCTTGCGCCAGTTGGTTTCCAAACATGCCCGATATCCTGCGAGACGCCGCCGCATCCGGTAACACACGGATTTCGCCATTCTCATCAGACCTCAGCGTTTTTGAACCCTCCGCCATGCGGAAATCATCCGCATAACCCTGTGTCAATTTCCCGACGACGCCAGGTTTTTCGGCGAGAAATACCATAGGCGTAGCGAACCCTGTCATTTCACCATATAAATCGGCAGGGTGGAAATGGAGGTCCGCTTCACTCGCGCCATAACCGTTATAATTTGCCATTTCTCCCAAAGTCTTCAACGCCTCAAGCGGCAAATCATGGCCTTTGGCTAGCCGCTCGGCCATATTTGGAAAGTTATCGCCATAACAGGCCGCAACAGCCCAAGCCCGATGCGCGCCGTCCAAATATTGATCCACCAACACAGCGGTACAAATCTCTCCGGCGGTGTTGATATGCGCCTCGAGGTTCGGATGATCGACCCCGTCACCCGCATTGTGATGGTCAAAATAAAGAACCGACGCACCCTCGTCCAAAACACGCTGCAAATCCGGTAGATTTGACCGCATCGAAATATCTAACACCGTGACCCTATCGCCTGGTACGGCATTCACGCGATCTAGAAGTGTAATGTCGCGTTTCCGCCCGGTTACCAATTCGGAATTGCGTGGATCACTGAGCCGGAGCTGCACGAGAGATATTATCCCGTCCGCATCGCCATTAAAAACATCGTAATCCATAGCTTCACCTCATCGATCCCGGCCATGACGGCAGGGCCTCAGGCGCCGATAATGAGCCCGCACGCCTTCGTCAACAACCGCCAACAACAGCTTTGAAAACAAAAATGGTTGCACCCTCCGCCCGCTTTGATATGGCGGTTCCGTTCTGCTGCGGGCGTGGTGGAATTGGTAGACACGCAAGACTTAAAATCTTGTTCCAGTAATGGAGTGCCGGTTCGATTCCGGCCGCCCGCACCAGAATTTACTTTTCAATTTCGTCCAGAATATCAACAAGGTCGATGAATTCGGACCGATAACCATATCGGTCTCGGCCTTTAGCGGCACGGGCCATGTTCGCAATTTCCGACAGATCAATATTCTCGACATAATCATCACCGCGTAAGGTCATACCATATCCAGCCACAGCTACCGCAAATCGGGTTTCACGAGGCGCGCGCGAGAGGGAGCGATGCGCGTCTTCGCTTTTAATGGGCGTTGAAATGAGCCGAGATGTCGACTCACCTGGTCGCTTATACCTTAGCTTCAAAAATCCATATTCTTGTGCAAATTCAGACGTCTTCTGGGCAGGTTCGGTCTGACCGTAGCGGAGCGGGTCAACAAAGCCGCTTGAGGACCCTACGGGTACGATTTCGTAGATGGCCGTGACCGAATGACCAGACCCAATATCCCCGGCATCAACCTTATCATTGTTGAAATCCTGACGTGCCAAAGCCCGAGTTTCATATCCCAGCAATCGATACTCTGACACACGTGCAGGATTAAATTCGACCTGAAGCTTTAGATCATCCGCAATGGGCACAAGGCTTTTTGAGAAGTCCGTTCCAAACACTTTTTCGGCCTCATTTAGGCTATCGATGTAATAGGCGACGCCATTGCCGTTTTGCGCCATGGCCTGCATGCGATCATCTTTCAGGTTACCTTGCCCAAACCCCAAGACCGAAAGGTAAATATCGGCCTCCCGCTTGTCTTCGACAAAAGTCTTCAATTCGGATGGGTCGGAAATACCGATATTGAAATCACCATCTGTCGCCAGAATGACTCGGTTCGTGCCGTTTGTTATGAAGCTTTGTTCTGCGACGCGGTAGGCTTGCTGTAAACCCGCTTCGCCATTAGTGCCGCCTGCCGCGTTTAACGGAGCGAGAGCCGCTTTGATATCTGCTTTTCGATTTCCTGGGGTTGGAACAAGCACCGTTTCCATTCGGGGACCGTAGGTTACGATAGACACACGGTCCTCGGCTTCGAGATTTTCCAACAAGAAACTGAGAGATTTTTTCAAAAGCGGAAGCTTCTTCTCATTATCCATGGACCCAGAGGTATCGATTAGAAAAACAAGATTCATAGGCGGGCGTTTTGATTTTGGCGGCTCATAGCCCTGAACACCAATATGGATCAGTTGTGTCTGCGTATTCCAAGGCGATGGCACGATATTGATGGTCGGCTTAAAGGGGTCGCGCTTTGAGCTTGGTTTTGGGTAATCATAATCGAAATAATTTAGAATTTCCTCAATCCTGACAGAGTCTCGGCGCGGCAGGCGGCGGCTTAAAAGGTCCCGACGTGCAACGGCATAACTTGCCGTGTCGACATCAGAAGAGAATGTGGAAACGGGTGACTCCGCGACACGTTTATAGGGATTGGCAACAAACTTCTGGAAAGACTCGTGGCTTTCAAACTCCTTGATCACCGTCCCGTCCGCAGTGCTAATGACGTATTTTTCTGCTCCGTCAGCATCGGTTACGACTTCCAATGTTTGCCCATTTCCAATTGCGACAGGAGAATTGGGCGACGCCAACCCGGTAGATGAATAGGCAGCAAGAGGCGCTACTGACATTAGGGATGGCTGAGCCGGGCATTGCCCCGAATTGAAAACCTGGCTTCCATCCCAACAGCTGTAGTTACCGGATGGCATAGGCATAGCCTGAACGACGGGTGCGGGTTGCGGCGCAGATTTACCCTGTTTTGACATCCTTGCACCTGTTGTCACAACAACATCCCCCTCGTTGACAGGCTCACCCGGCATCGTTTCACAAGCGGCCAGCGCCAAGACGGATACAGCTAAAAATAAGTGTCTCATGACGGACTCCCCAACATTTCTTACGACACAGAACAGTCGCGATGACGCCATATGCCGTCCACATTCCGGCGGGATTATGGCAGTCCTAAGCCCGTCTTGAGGCAATCCGGGCAATTAAGACAGTAAATCTGCAACCAGCGTTTCAATATCCCGCTTTACGTCGGCCAACACCACCTCATCCGTGCTGCGGGCGACAAAGTTTATACCGCGCAGCTCGTCATTAAACCAAGGATAGCTCCCGATGGAGACCCCCGGATGAGCGGTTTCAATCTCCGCCAACCGTGCAGCAGCATCGCCTTCACCTACATCTGGCGCACTAACCGTAATCTGAAAAACTTTGGCTCCACCCTCTATTCTATGCGAAATATCAGATAGCATCCCGCGCATAATTTGTGGCACCCCCGCCAGCGTGAAAACGTTCCGGGTTTGAAACCCCGGCGCTTGACTGACCGGATTGTCAATCAGCGATGCCCCATCCGGAATACGGGCCATTCGCCGCCGCGCGGCGTTTAACTCGCTCTCATTGTAACGTTTGCGAAGCTCAGCTAGAGCATCTTCGCGCTCAGATATCCCAAGCCCAAACGCTGCCGCAATACAATCTGCCGTAATATCATCATGTGTCGGTCCAATCCCGCCTGTGGTAAAGACATAGTCAAATGTGTCGGAAAACACTTTGACAGTTTCGCGGATGGTGTCTGCATTGTCGGATAAGATCCGCGCTTCTCCCACTTGCACGCCCAAGGGAGCTAAGAATTTCGCGATCTCTGCCAAATTCGTATCCTGCGTTCGCCCCGACAGGAGCTCATCCCCGATCAAGAGGATACCTGCGGTCACTGTTTTATCGGAGGCTATTGTTTTTTGTTCCAGCATATTTGCTCGATAGAACGCAGCTTTTCCTGTGGCAACCAACGAAAACCCGTCCTATATCGCCTGCATGAATTATATTGATGCAGCAGATGCGCCCGATCTTCGGGACGGCGCGATTAAACTTCATGGGCTAGACGGTTTTGCCGGCATGCGCAAAGCGGGTCAGCTTTCGGCGCGCTGCTTGGACATGCTTGCCCCAATGGTGAAGCCCGGTGTCACGACAGCCGAGCTCGACCGCGCGGCCATGGAATTTATACTCGATCATGGCGGCGTTCCAGCTTGCTTGGGCTATCGCGGCTATCAGCATACCGTCTGCACCTCTATCAATCACGTCGTTTGTCACGGCATTCCAAATGATAAACCGCTGAAAGGCGGAGATATCGTCAATAT
>CAZSKH010000027.1:0-14129 GCA_964607395.1 uncultured Algimonas sp. | reverse complement strand
ACTCCTATATCGCCTTTACAGCAGAGCAAGCCCGCATTAAGGGCGCGCCAAAGTTAAAACACAGCCCTCACGGAGTTTCCCATGGCCGTCCAACGTACATTTTCAATCATCAAGCCTGACGCGACAAAGCGCAACATCACCGGCAAGGTCAACGCCAAGATCGAAGAGGCAGGTCTCCGCATTATCGCGCAAAAGCGTGTTCAACTTACAGAAGAGCAAGCCGGCGGTTTCTACGCTGTGCATAAAGAGCGTCCGTTCTACGGCGATCTCGTCAAATTTATGATGTCCGGTCCTGTCGTTGTACAGGTCCTCGAAGGCGAAAACGCAATCAAAGCCTATCGCGACGTCATGGGCGCAACCAACCCGGCCGAAGCTGATGCGGGCACAATCCGCGCAGAATTTGCCGAAAGTATTGACGCCAACACAGTTCACGGGTCCGATGCACCGGAAACTGCGATTGAAGAAATCGCGTTCTTCTTCTCCGAAGACGAAATTGTTGGGTAAGTCCAAACGTCACATTCGCAATAAAAAGGCCGGGGGGACCCGGCCTTTTTCTTTGCTTATACGTCCGGTCTAAGACTTAATCCGAATTAGTTCTTTGACGATCGAGTTTTGGATTTGGTCAAAGGCACCCTCTAACTCGTTTCCATCCCCTGCTTTAATGAAATACTCGGGCTTTGATGCGCAAGAGGAGAGTAAGCTATAAGCTGTTGCACGCGTGCCCTCTGTTACCCTCCCTGGGTCAGTCGGATCAAGTGGGTCATAATAACGACCGACTTCCAGCGCATATCCAATCGTATAAATTGTGGTGCCATTCGCCTGCATGGCCTGACAGCTTTCAATTGTCTTCTCGTCAGAATCGAGCTTCAAAATGCCCTCGGAATAGCCGTAGCGAGAGGCCCAATAGGCGCTGGTCATGTAGTACCAAGTTCCGTTTATTTTCTTGTAGTAATAACCCGTGTCATCTTTGGCCTCGAAAATATAGTCACCCGTTGTATTTTGTCCGTCTGTCATGAAGACGACGAATTTCAACGGCTGTCGATATGACTCTTCATATCTATTGGCCTCAGTCCGATGTTTTGCGTCTTCACTTGCCAGCCAGGTTTTCGCTTCTGCCATAGGTGGATTTGAGTTTGTTCCACCTTCAGCTGTCATTTCACCAATGAATTTTTCGCTCACACCATTAAAACCCCAGCCCATTTTACGATCTTTATCATCTGCGCGCGGGATGATCGCGGAGTTATATGGCAGGATGCCTGTTCTTAACACCCGCTGACCATCTGATTTCTTTTGGTTGCCAATCCTACCGCGTAACTCGTCTCGAAAGGTCCTTACGGACGTTTGCAATCCTGCCATCCGTGACACGGGGTCATCTGGCCTTACACCGCCGCTCAACATTTTTTCGCTGTCCCATCGCATGGAGCCGGAATTATCCAAAACTAGGACGATTGAAGCGGGGTGCATTTCATCAACATCAAGATAAGACGCAACCGACTCAGCCCTAAAACTCATATCTTGCTTGCCCAGAACTTGGACAAAAGTGGGTACAGTTTTCCCGGAGACTGAGACGCGAGCTTCTTTCAAATTGTCGTCATAAACGACGTGTACGTCGATATTCTCAGCGCCGCCCTCGACAAAGCCTTTGAATTCATATCCCAAGTCTTTCGCCGAATGCTGACCTTGCATCACACCTTCCTCGCGGTTTTCCGGCGGGCGATCATAATTTTTGACGAAAATAGCTGCGCTTAAGGCTATTTGGTCCGCAATGGACTGACTTCTGGCGTTAGCATTGCTTAACGTCGAGAAGTCCATAGCTGCGCCCATGCAGCCGATAACAACGACGGCGCTGGCGGCAAATGTCAGCGCGATGTTACCATCTTCATTATTTTGGAAGCGCCTGAGCAGACGCCTCCCTTTTTCTATCGTAGACATAATACCAATTTCCACTCGCAATAGACCTCGACATCATTCGTTGCCGAGACTTCCCACCTACCGACCAAATGATCGGTTCGCGGGACCTGCTTTAGGGGAGGAAGTTTAGAGGGAGCTTACGATTTGGCGTTACCCAAAGGTAAACGGAGCATAAGGTTACCGAACTCTTACCCTCCGTTATAGTAATCTATCTTTTCAAGCGTAACTGTATGTCTTGGGCGATAGATAAGCCAATGTCCTCGAACGCCTTTTCTAATTGATCGGCATTCGACGCGAGAATAAAGTTGGCCGGCTCCGAAGCAGAGCCCTCTAGCAAGTCTGTTGCCTTTTCGATGTCGTCGGGGCTGACACCCCAATATTTGTCGTCGCCTGAGCCTGACGGTAGGTTCATTTGATAGATACCGGGTTGCAATGCATAGCCAATAGTAAAGACTTCCCAGCCCTTATCTTTCATGATTTGACATTGCGTCAGAGAGGCGTTTTGAAATTTTCCCTCTGTCCAGTTTCGCCCATTGGTTGGCGTTGATCCCACTCCGCGGACTTATCCTGATCATACCACATTGAATTTGAGTTATCGATGACCAGCGCAATTGAGGCTGGATGACCCAAATGGGTGGCTGAAATTTCTGCAATTGAGTTGGCCGAAAAGGGAAGTGTCTTGTGCCCGATGAACTGTGAAAAGACCGGGTTTGCAGCGCCAGTGACTTTTGTATGAACTTCATTGTCATCAAAATGATATTCGAATGTGACCTCGGCATCCTTGCCAACCAACCCTTTGAATGGATGACCGATTTCCTCAGCTAAATAGACCTGACCTTGTCCGTAACCCTCTGAGGGGTCTGGGTTTTCTCGCGATTTACTAACAGAAACAGCGGCAGATAATGCGGCGACATCCGCTACATTTTGGGCTCTATTCTGATTTTTTGAAACGATGGTGTAATCGATGGCGACACCAATACAAATCAGAACGACGCCGATGCTGATGCTGAACATTACGGACATTGAGCCGTCGTCGTCCGCGCAATAATTTTTTTCCAACGTCTCAACATTTTCAATCTCTCAACCGGAGCATACATCCCGCAGTATTTTCGATTGACGCCACCCGAAAGTTCTCAGCGTGACGGCATTTCAATTAGAACGTGTATAGTAGGAAGGAGTTTCAGGTAACTTCAGAAACATGATTAGCAATGTATTAAGTCTATTCCTATCTATCGCGATGGAGGAAGAGTCTGAACAGCGGATAAAACTTGTTTCAAAGCGGCAGGGTAGAGGTCGTACTCTAAGTCCTGAACGCGTTTAGCCAAGGTTTCAGGCGTATTTGCCGGGTCTATCTCTAGTGCGGATTGTGCAATGATTTTGCCTTCATCTACGCCTTCGCTCACCCAATGCACTGTGCAGCCATGTTTGACGTCTTTGGCTTCAATGGCGCGTTTGTGCGTGTGGAGGCCTTTATATTTTGGTAAAAGCGAGGGGTGAATATTGATTAATTTACCCGACCAAGCGCGAACAAACGCCCCGCCCAACACGCGCATAAACCCGGCGCAGGCCACAAATTCAATGTCATGCGCCCGCAAGGCGGCATCCAATTCGGCTTCGAAATCCGCGCGGGCTTTGAAATCTCGGTGGTCAATACAAATCGCAGTTACGCCCATGTCGTCCGCTTTGCGCAGACCCAGCGCCTCGGGGCGATTGGAAATAACCAATTGAATATCGGCCGGGTAATCGGGCTGTTTTGCGGCGTCTATTAACGCTGCCATGTTCGATCCTGTGCCCGAGATCAGAATGGCAGTCGCTATGCGCTTAGACACAGTCATGGGTTTAGGTACAATTTGCCACGCGTTTTAACTGTCCGATGATATGGGCGTGTTCTCCAGCCTCTTCCAATTGGGCGAGAACCGCTGGCATATCATCCGGCTTCACGCAGATCACCATGCCGATGCCACAGTTAAAGGCACGGCGCATTTCATCTTCCGCGACGCCGCCCGTTTCTTGCAGCCACTTGAACACGGCGGGGCGTTCCCAAGCCTCGAAATCAAATTCAGGCACCAAACCATCCGGCAACATGCGCGGTGTATTATCCGTCAGCCCGCCCCCAGTAATATGCGCGAGGCCCGAGACTAAGCCGCTGCGAATGAGCGGAAGCAAGGACTTGATATAAAGCCGTGTCGGCGTCAGCAGGCTTTCGGCCAAGGGGGAATCAGCAAAGGGCGCGGGATCGTTCCAATCCAAGCCGGAACGTTCAACGATTTTCCGGATGAGGGAATAGCCATTAGAGTGCGGACCGGAGCTCTCCAGACCAATCAGCATATCTCCACCGTCCATATCATCATGACGCGGCAACATCGCGTCGCGCTCAACCGCGCCGACGACAAAGCCTGCGAGATCGAAATCATCGCCTTCATACATGCCGGGCATTTCCGCCGTTTCCCCGCCAACCAAAGCGCAGCCCGCTTGGCGGCAGCCTTCCGCGATCCCCGACACGACAGCGGCAGCGTTGTCAGATGTCAGTTTGCCCGTCGCGTAATAATCGAGAAAGAAAAGCGGCTCGGCCCCATTGGCCAGCACGTCATTCGCGCACATGGCGACGAGGTCGATGCCGACAGTGTTCAGACGCCCAGTATCAATCGCAATTCGTAATTTTGTGCCCACGCCATCTGTGCCCGAAATCAAAATAGGGTCGGTATAACCTGCTGCTTTCAGATCAAATGCGCCGCCAAAGCCACCAATCGTGCCGTCTGCGCCGCTTCGGCGCGTGGATTTCACCATGGGCTTGATCCGGTCAACCAGCGCGTCCCCTGCATCTATGGACACACCCGCATCAGCGTAAGAGAGACCTTTTTCATCCGAAGGTTTCGGGGCCATGTGGACCGTCCTGTATATAAGCGCAGTAGTTAAGGGCGCTTGGACCACTTTCGCACGGCGCGCGCAAGACAGCGCTGCATGAAAGCTGTGCGCGGGCTTGGCGAGCGGCGTCTTGTGGGCTATCGACTCTCCTATGACACGGTTATTTGCTCTTGTTTTCACCCTTTTGGCTCTCGCAGTGCCTCGCGCCTTCGCGGCTGACCCTTTTACGGTCGCCGGTATCAATGTTGACGCGACTGCCGCCACCGCGATTGAGGCGCAAATTCAGGCCATGGGGGACGGCCAAATTGCAGCAGCGGCGGTTTTGTTCAATCGATTGACGTTAGAGCAAGAGCGCGCGGTCAATCCTCTTCCTGAGTTATCTCCTGAGGTTGTGCAGCGATTGATACGCGCGATGGAGCCGGGGAAAGAGCGCCGGTCCGCTAACCGCTATCTCGGAGAAGTCACCGTCGCTTTTAACCCCTCGCAAGTGCAGCAATTTTTGAGCGATAATAATCTGACAATGGTGAGTTCTCAGGCTCGTGATCGATTGGTGATCGTGCGCGAGACAGGCTTGCGCGGAACTAACCCCCTGCAAACGGCGTTCTCTGATCCGCGCCTCTCCCATGCGCTGACCCCTTTGCAGGCGGCGTCTGCTGAAGACGCGGCTTTTCTCTCCGCTTCGCCCTCTGATGAGGAACTAAAAGCGCTTGCCGCGAAATATGGCCTAAACCAAATTTTGATTGTCGAAAGCAGCGGTAATGTGACCGATATTTCTCTCGACACGGGTAACCGCCAGAGCTTTTATATCTCGCCTGTTCCAAGCGACGGTAGTTTTGCAGATCGCGTCATTGCGCGTCTGGAAGCAGATTGGAAACAAGCCTCGGCCGTGGTCGCCAGTGAAGTCGTCACCACGGCTGTCTCTGTTCTTTATACCTCCCACTCGGATTGGATCACCTTGCAAGACGCGATCAACACATCCGCGCAAATCAAAGGCGCACGTTTGGACGCCTTGTCTAAAGACGGGGCGCTGATGACGATATCTTATGGCGGCGACATTGACCGTTTGGCGACAGAGCTGCGGTTCAAAGGTGTGCGTGTGGAGCAAGACCCGTCACTCGGACTTGTCTTTAAGCGGTCCTAAGCGCGGGCATCATGTCTCAAATTCCGCTGAATTTGCGGCCTACGTCGCGGCAGAGCTTTTCGAATTTTCATGTCTCGCCGGGCAATCAAGCGGCCGTGACTTTGCTGCGCGCGCGGGACCGTTGGCCAAGCGCGGCGGTTTTAATCCTCGGCCCGATGGGGTCGGGCAAGACCCATTTGGGTCAGGCTTGGTTGGGCAAGAGCGAAGGTGAATTCGTTGATGACGCCCATAAAGTGGATGAGACAGCCTTGTTTGATGCGATTAACCGGGCGTTAGCTGGGCAGATTCCGGGTCTCGTTTTAGCGAGTGCATTGCCGCCGACAGAGTGGGGCGTGACAATGCCCGATCTCAATTCGCGTCTAAATGCCATGCCAACCCTAACGTTGGCCGAACATGATGAGGCCTCTTTAGAGCCGATTTTACGAGAGTTATTTGAGCAAGCTGGCCGGGTTGTCGGTCAGGATGTTGTGACATTCGTGCTGCGGCAATGTGAGCGTTCCGTAGAAGCTTTGCGAGACCTTGTTTTGGAATTAGACATCGCAGCTGGATCAAAAAAGGCGGATATCACAAAGGCTTTTGTCGCAAAATATTTGCGTAATCGATCAGAAATCGATCTGTTCACCGGCCCAGTCGAATAGATTGCCGCTATCATTTGCGGATAATCCGTCGACCACGGTCAGTAGTTTTTCAGCCGAAAATTCCGGTGTAAACAATTTTCCCTCCGGAACATTGCCCTGAAACGGCTTGGATAATCCCGTGTCCACTGTGCCGGGATGCAAGCCCACGATAATCTGATTTTTGAACCGCCGGCCGATCTCAATGGCGAGGGTTTTCAGCACCATATTTAGTGCAGCCTTCGAGGCCCGATATGCATACCATCCGCCCAATCGATTGTCAGAAATGCTTCCAACCCGTGCGGATAGGGCGGCGAAAACCGCCTTCTCATCACGCCGCAATAGTGGCACGAAATATTTCGCCGTCATGGCGGGGCCAATAGTGTTGATCTCAAAGCTCTTTGCGAAGCCTTCATGTGACAGCGCACGTAGGTTTTTCTCTGGCGAAATCCCTTCGCCTTGCAGTAATCCCGTCGCGACAAGGATGAGATCAAAAGGCCCGACTTCCTGCAACGCCTGAGCTGCGGCCATGAGGCTGTCCTCATCTGTGAAATCAAATGTCAGATTCGCGACTTTGGGGGAAGGGTGACTGCGGCCAGAACGGGAGAGTGCATGGATGCGGGCGACCTGTGGGTTCCTTACGAGTTGCTCCATCAAGGCTGCGCCAATGCCGCCGGAACTGCCGACGACCACGCATTTTAGGTCGGTTCCAAAACTGTCAAACATCATATCGTTTTTCCTTTGCCAGAACCCTTCGCATTGCGTCTGCATCGCTCGCTACAATATTTTACCTCATCCCAAACACGCTCCCATTTCTTTCGCCAAGCAAAAGGTTTTTCGCAAATGACGCATGTTTTGGTCGGCAAGTTCGGTTTCTTATGGGCCATGTGAATTATACGCATGGATATCAGACAAGGTGCAGTATTTCCTCCACCGCACAGCGGGGGAGGTGTCCCGCAGGGACGGAGGGGGTGTCGCGTGTCCACGCGACTAAGCGACTGATAGTGTCTTTATTCGAGACTGGTTTGTTTAGGCGTCACAGACGTGACGCACCCTCTCCGACTTCCGCGTTTTGAAGGAAAACGCTCCAGCCACCTCCCCCGCGATGCGGTGGAGGAATTTCTTTCTGAACTTGTGCTTTTTGTAAAACGTATAAACTCTATGTCCAAAACGCTCATTCCGATATTTGCAGATCAACTCAGCCACGGCCTCTCAAGCCTCGCGGCTTCCGACCCCGAAGACAGTATCATCCTCATGATGGAGGTCGCGCATGAGGCAGAGCATGTCCCGCATCACACCAAAAAGCTGATCTTCCTTTTTTCCGCCATGCGCCATTTCGCGAAAGAACTCCGGGAGGCGGGCTGGACTGTGGATTATGTGGAGATGACCGACGCCGAGAATTCCGGTGATTTCACGGGAGAGGTGAAACGCGCTTTGACACGGCACGACATCTCCCAAATCCGCGTGTGTGAGCCTTCCGTCTACCGCGTGTTGGAGTTGGTGAAGGGTTGGGAGGCCAATCTGGACACGCCCGTCTCCATCACTTTTGATGATCGCTTCATCGCGACCAAGGATGAATTTGCCGAGTGGGCCGAGGGACGAAAGCAGTTCCGCATGGAATATTTCTACCGCGAGATGCGCCGGAAAACGGGCCTGCTCATGGACGGTGATAAACCGGAAGGCGGGCAATGGAATTTCGACAAGGATAACCGCAAACCCGCCAAAGCCGATATGGCATTTCCAGACCCGCTGCGCTTTCAGCCTGACGGCATCACGCAGGACGTAATAGAGATGGTGCAGACGCGGTTCGCCTCCCGGCTCGGCAGCGCCGATGGGTTTTTCTGGGCCGTGACCCGCGACGGCGCGTTAGAGGCACTCGAGTATTTCCTCGACCATGGCTTGCCCAATTTCGGCGATTATCAGGACGCTATGATTGGCGGCGAGAGTTTTCTCTTTCACTCGCTGCTCTCGCCTTACTTAAACGCGGGGCTACTGGGGCCCATTGAGATATGTAAAGCTGTGGAGACCCGCTATCTGGCGGGGGATGCGCCCATCAATGCAGCGGAAGGGTATATTCGCCAGATCATCGGATGGCGGGAATATGTGCGCGGCATTTATTGGCGGGAAATGCCCGATTATATCTCGCGCAATCATTTGAATGCGACGCGCGCGCTCCCCGATTTTTATTGGACGGGCGAAACGGATATGGAGTGCCTCAAACAGAGCATCGGCCAAACGTTGGAACACACTTATGCCCATCACATTCAGCGCTTGATGATTACAGGTAACTTTGCGCTGCTCATCGGCGCAGACCCGCACGCCGTGCACGAATGGTATCTCTCGGTCTATATCGACGCCTTTGAGTGGGTTGAGTTGCCCAATACTTTGGGCATGAGTCAGTTCGGCGATGGCGGGCTATTGGGGTCAAAACCCTATGCCTCGTCAGGGGCTTACATCAACCGCATGAGCGACCATTGCGGGTCTTGCAAATTTAATGTGAAGAAACGCGTTGGCGAAGACGCCTGTCCGTTCAACGCGCTCTATTGGCATTTCATGGCGCGGAACGAGGACGTGCTACGCGGAAACAACCGCCTAGCTATGCCCTATCGGAATTTAGAGAAAATGGACCTGGAGGTTCGGCAAAGTTTGATGGATCAAGCGGATGGGTTTTTGGAGGGGTTGAGCGAGGTGTCGGCGAAGGGTTATTTGTAAGCTGGGCCGCACATACAACTGACTCGTTCCTAAAGATGTCCGCTCTCACTTAGCTCGACCAATGTTCGGGGGGTGAAACCGCTGAAAGTTGGACGCTCTCACAAGAAAAGTTGCAAGGCCTTCCAATATATGCAGGTGTGTAAACTATCCGAAATGGAGTGTGAAAATCATGTTTAGTGAGAGTCGTAACCACTATCTTGTTGCAGTCGTTTCATTGTTGGCGGCAGTATTTTTTATACACCAAGCCATCACATTTGAAAAATCATATCCAAAATACAAAGACCTCATTTACTCAGAGGGTGAGTTAGCAGGAAGAGTTAGTACTAGTAGGCATTCGTTCCGCTTTTCTCTTTCCAATAGTGATGGGGAATTCCAATTTCTTTCCAAGTCAGGCAAACTGATTACAGTTCGAGATTTAGTGAACTCTGGTAGGGGTGTGAAAGTTGGTTACATTGAAGATGATAATGCTCCCAAAACAGTTTACGACCTTGAGATTGATGGTAGAAAAGTCAGAACCTACGAAGAAATAAGAGCGGCACATGAATCTGACAATAAATGGGTTTTTTTTCTAGTCCCGTTTTTGATTTTTGGAGCGTTGTATTCTTTTATGATTGCAAGACGTAACTGAAATTCTAAAATGTGGAAACGTTCAACAGTGCAACGAGAGTGCCTTAAAATTGCTCCAAGTAAGACACTACAGACCTTAATTGTCCGAACTTAGGATTTCTAAGCGCAGATGAAAATCTACAAACTCTAAAACGGGCAACGACTGCTAAACTCCACAAGATCGCCGCCTGTTGGATGACGCAATCCTAGTTTCCAAGCATGTAGCTGTAATCTCGGCGCGGCCCCAAAAACATCACCCATTGCATAAATTCTGTCCCCCAAAATCGGATGACCCATCGCCCAACAATGTACGCGGAGTTGGTGGCTTCGGCCTGTGATTGGGTGCAGTGCCACTCTCGTCGTATCAGCGGTTCGGTCCAAGACTTCCCAATCGGTGACGCTCGGTTTGCCATGTTCCCAACTCACCATTTGGCGGGGACGGTTTGGCCAATCCGCGATGAGGGGAAGATTAATTCGACCGCTGTCTCCGTCAACTTTCCCCGCGACCCGCGCGACATAGGTCTTCGTCGTATGACGTCGTTCAAATTGCAGCCCCAGATGCCGCTGCGCGGCTTTGTTCCGGGCGAAAACCATGACGCCCGATGTCGCCATGTCGAGGCGGTGCACGAGGAGGCTCTCTGGATAGAGGTGTCTCAAACGCGTTTGGAGACTGTCAGGAAGCTCGCGCCCCGGGACAGATAGCAATCCGGTAGGCTTATCGACCACGAGAAGATCATCATCCTCATGGAGTATCCGCAGAGGGGCCGTTGACGGGCGATATTCAAAACTCCGCCGCTCGGGCAGGGGCGGATATCCCTTATTCGTCGAGACGTTCGGCGACGACATGTTCGCCCTCCAGACGCAAAGCAATCCGGCCGCGGAGCATATCCAACGCGTCCTGCCCGAAAATCTCGCGCCGCCACCCTTTGAGCGCCGGAATATCCGCGCCTTCGCCAAAGGCCGCGAGCTGTTCAATATCGCGTGCATTGGCAACGAGGCGCGTCGCAATGCCTTCAACCTCGGTACGTAGGCGCAGAAGCGTTTTCAGCATTTCAATACGCGGGCCGAGGGACGGCGGCATATGTTTGACCTTTGGCGCGGGCGGCGCATATGCGGCGGCATTATCCACGGCAGCCCCCAGACTTTCGACAAGATTCGTCGCGGAGGATGATTTCTCAAATCCGCGTGGAATACCGCGCAATTTCGCGAGGGCTTCTAAGGTGCGCGGGCGTTGCTGCGCGAGATCATACATGGCGTCGTCTTTTAACACCCGGCGACGGGGAATATCTTTCTTGATGGCTTGACGTTCACGCCACGCTGCGGCCGCTTTGAGAGCGGCGAGATAGGGTTTCTTATTACCGCGCAGTTTGAGGCGTTGCCAAGCGTCTTCCGGCTCGAAGGTGTAAAGGTCCTCATTCATGTGCTGGGACATTTCCTCCATGACCCATTTGAGGCGGCCCTTTTCTTCAAGTTCGGCGACGACACCCGGGTAAAGATCTCGCAAATGGGTCACATCCGCCAAAGCGTAAGAGAGTTGCTTTTCCGATAAGGGACGGCGGGACCAATCCGTGAACCGGGCTCCTTTGTCCAGATTGATGTCCAAGCGGGCTTTGACTAACGCACCGTAACCCGCGCTATCGCCGAGGCCGATGGCCATGCCCGCGATTTGAGTGTCGAAGATCGGGCCCGGAACCGCGTCGCAAATCCGGTAGAAAATTTCCATGTCCTGCCGCGCCGCGTGCAAGACTTTCGTGATGCTGGGGTCCATCAGCAGCTCTTTGAGCGGCGTCAGATCAATGCCATCCGCGAGCGGGTCGATGATCGCGTCTTCCTCGGCGGTTGCGACCTGCACGAGGCAGAGGATCGAATAGAACGTGCTCTCGCGCATGAACTCCGTATCGATGCAGACAAAATCATGCTCTCGCGCCGCGTCGCAATAGGCGCGAAGAGCGTCTGTATCTCGGATGATGTTCATGGAGGCTATGCTGCGTCCGTTCCGTGAAGCGCGAATTTCTCAGACAGCAAGTCTAGCATAGCGTTGGTTGACCGACGTTCCGCAAGCTCGTTATAAATTAGGCCCATCTTCTTATTATCCGCAGCGGGATTGGTGAAGCTGTGAACCACGCCGCCATAGGCATGGATCTGCCAATCGCATTTCTTTTCGGCCATTTCTTCGCCGAAAGATTTGAGAAGGTCCGGAGTCGCCATTGGGTCATCCCAGCCGTGACAGACGAGGACGCTGGCTTTGCATTTCTTCTTGGGCAGACCTTCGGGGGCATCTAACAGTCCGTGGAAGGAGACTGCGGCCTGAAGATCGAGCCCTGCGCGCGCCATATCCAATGTGCATAACCCGCCAAAGCAATAGCCAATCGCGGCCATGTGCGTTTCGTCAACTTCATCCAAATTGGCCGCGGCTTTATAGCCAGCTTTCAGCCGTTTCAACAGGGCTGCACGGTCGTCTTTGAGGGGGTTCATTAGCGCCGCTTTTTCTTCATCGCTTTCCGGCAACTCGCTGCCGACGCCGTAATTATCCAATGCGAAGCCAACATAGCCGAGCGCGGCCATGTGAACGGCACGGTCCATGGCAAATCCGTCGAGACCTCCCCAAGCGTGATTGACCAAAACACAAGGCAGCGGGTCAGCGCGGTTATCATCCCATGCCAGATATCCGACACATTCCGTTTGACCGTCTTTATATTCAACGGGGCGAGTTTTGATATTCATAAGGGGTGTATTCCTCGGTTTATACGTTGTGAGCATCCATGTGCTGTTTTTCACTCCAGTTTTCAAGCCGCAGATTTAGAGTTTGCTGACATCAACCTAAGATACTTATCTATTCGGTCAAAGACACGCGTTTTAACCAAATATTAGCCATACCCGTCCAATTTTTGCCCTCATCCTATCAAGGGGGCCATTATGCGTGCTTTTCTAATCCTTCCCTTATCGGCGGTTCTTTTGGGCGGTTGCCTGACGTCGCAAGAAAGTCCGATCTATGAGCAATCGACGTCCTATCAAGGTGATCTCGCCGCCCGGCATCAATATGCGAATGCTGTGCCAGTGACGCCCCCGCCGGCAACAGTCGTCAGCTATGACAGCGCCCCCGCACTGCCCGTGCAGGCCCAGTCTTACCCTGAGCCAATGCAGCCCGCTCCGATTCAGGCCTATTCTCCGGCTCCAACGGTGATGGCGACCGCGCCGACAGACATAATTTATGGGGATGACCAGATCAGTGGTACACCCGGCTTTATGGCGATGCAAAATGCAGCTCAGGCCCAGACCTTTGAAGCGGCTACGGAGCCTTTCCCGGATACACAATATGTGACTTCAGCTCCGCTCGGGGCAGCCGGTACGCCAATCGAGTATGATTATAGCCGCAATCTTGTTTCAGTTGACGCCGCGACAACTGGGCAACGCTTGCCAGAAAACTCCCGCCGCCTGCAAGGGACAGGAGCCAGTTACACGGTTCAGCAGGGCGATACGGTTTACAGCCTGTCCCGTAAAACCTGCGTCGGTGTGAATGTGATTCAGTCGATGAATGGATTAGATGCGAATTATGCCATCAAAATTGGCCAATCGATCACGCTTCCAACCTCTGTTTGCTGAGTGCCGTTCATTTTTGCATAATAAATGCGAGAAAAGGTATGATTTCGATTTCGTGAACGTCTAAGGCAGCCTCTCATTATGGAGTCGTCTACATGCGGAATCGCCACGCTAAAATCCTCGCCACAATCGGACCCGCCAGCCGCGCCCCTGATACGCTGCGGTTATTGCATGATGTCGGGGTTGACGCGTTTCGTCTGAATTTCAGTCACGGCTCTCACGAAGATCACGCCGCCTCCGTCGCGGCCATCCGAGACATTCAAAACGCGACCGGAAACCCGATCTGTATTGTTGCAGATATGCAGGGACCGAAACTCCGCTGCGGTAGTTTTGAAGGTGGGAAAATTGAACTCCGCTATGGCGAGACAGTTGAAATTCGCCAAGGCACGAACCCGGGAAAGCCCGGCCTCATCGTTATGCCGCATCCCGAATTGATGGACGCCATGGTCAAAGGCACTGTGTTGAAATTCGACGACGGCAAACTGCAAGTCACGGTCTTATCAAATGACGGCGAAGTCGCCAAAGCCCAGGTTGACGTTCCAGGCGAGCTCTCCGAGCGAAAGGGCATCAATGTCGTTAATACGGTCCTGCCCATGTCTGCTATGACAGATAAAGACCGCGTAGATATGGCGTTCGCTTTGACGTTAGACGTTGACTATATCGCCCTCTCATTTGTGCAG
>CAZSKH010000026.1:10826-14359 GCA_964607395.1 uncultured Algimonas sp. | reverse complement strand
ATCAAAACTCCGTTTTTTTTGGGTTATTTACCGCCATGGTGGGTGTATTCTATGATAATACTAACCCTAGGTCTGGTTTCCCGCCACATGGGGGTTAATGACGGAAGGTGGGGTTGCGAGGTTAGGATATAAATGCGCCTGTTACAGGGTCCATATCGCGCCAGTCGGGATTAGCAATTTCAATCAGATTTATTTTCCACTTGCGATAATATTTTTTCATCGACTTCTCGCGCTGGATGGCATCGACGATCAAGTCGTAATCCTCAAACCAAACTAATGTGTGTACGTTGTGTAGAGCCGTGAAACCCTTGGGATCGTGGTTGGTTTTATGCTCCCAAACCCGGCGGGGTAGGTCGGAGGTAACGCCGAGATAAATGGTCCCATTTCGTTTAGAGGCCATGAGGTAGACATAGCCCTTTTTCAAAATAACGTCCTTGAGTTCGAATTGATGTCAGAAGAGTGAGAGTGTCGCGATTCTGTGATCATTTATCCCGTCGTTCGAGACCTAACTTCATATCTCGAAATCAAATTCAAGGCCGCGTCCCATTCGGGTTTTATCGCTAAGGCCGCTTTCAAATCGCGGTAAGCCCCATTGTAATCTTGTTTCGAGTCCAAAGCGATAGCGCGATTATAAAGCGCGGCGGCGCGTGTGGGGCTGTCCGTATCCGCGAGGGCGGCATTCAACGACACAACGGCTTCGTCGAATTTCTTTTGCCGGATGAGAGACGCGCCATTATTCACATAGGCTTGCGTCAGGTCCGGTTTAATCGCGAGGGCGGCTTGATAATCGGCGGAGGCTTTTTCTTGCTCGCCCTTCCGCATATAAAGCACGCCGCGGTTCACATGGGTTGCCGCTTTGTCCTTTTTTGAAAGAACTTCGGCCAGCGCATCGGTGCAGGTAGAAATCGCAGAACGGGACCCTTGATTTCCGGCCATGGCGTAATCGTAACATTGCGCTGCGCCGCCTTTGCCCTGTACGACGAGTTGCGCTTGGGCGTTGCCGGCGAATGCGGTCAATCCAAGGGCGAGGAGGGCGAGACGATAGGTTTTCATGGTGGTTCCCTTTCTATATGTTTTGTAAGCCGCTTAGCACATTTTTGAAAAATTGCCTAATTTTAGGATGAAGCGAGCAGATCCAGCTCTCGCAAAAGCGGCAAGACGCCGATGCTTCGGTCCACATGAAAAGCGGTTAGCCCAACGGCGCGCGCGCCTTTGATATTGGCTTCTGTGTCGTCGAAAAACCAAACATCTGCGATGTCGCAGCCCATCAGCTCAATGGGTTTGAGGTAACTCGCCGCATCGGGTTTGGCCTCTTGGATTTGATGTGAGGCGAAGGCGTGATGGAACGTATTGTCGGTGCTGAACATCGTATTTAGATGCGCCCAATGGATGGCATTTGTGTTGGACAGGCAGGCGGTCGTGAACTGCCTTTTCAGGCTGGCAAGTGCCGCCAATGTGCCGGGATAGGGCGGCAGAACCCAGCTGTTCCACAGCATCGCAATGTCCGTATCCGGCAGGTCGAACATACGCGGCAGCTCGGCGATGAAATCGGCTTCGCTGGCGTGCCCGCGTTCAAAGGCGCGGAATATCTCGCTGGCATCAAACCGGTCAGAGATTTCGGCGCGGGTGATGTTGTTAGACGCGGCCAGCGCCTCCATCCCAACCCAAGGCACAATAACGCCGCCAAGATCAAAGAGGAGGATTTTGGGTTTAGGAGTCATGGAGGTCCAAGCTATTGTTATTGCCGCAGTTGGAACAGATGTCGAGAAAGGCGCGGGTAGGGCCATTAAACTTTTCATCGTTATCGTAAGGTCTATCAAAAGCAGGCGCATTGCATTTTTGACATTTAAGATGATTGGGGCCTTGGAAACCGACCAGTTTTAGGGCGAGGTAGAGCCATAGGGGAATCGCTATAATTGGAACAAATCTCAGGATTGCGGCAAATAGGTGATGATCACTTTCAATCGTATCCGCTAAAGCCGTCGCAATGACTGATGTTACAAACCAAAGAGGTGTGAAGATGAGCCACGTCTTCAGGCCATTTTTTGTTGGGGTTTTTGGGCTCAAATATTCATTCATATCTCAGCTCACGGCCATTTCACAACGGGGGGCATGCTGCTCAAAATCGTCTTTACATTACCGCCTGTTTTCAATCCAAAGGTCGTGCCGCGATCCCATAGCAGGTTAAATTCCACATAGCGCCCGCGTGTGATGAGTTGTTCTTCGCGTTCTTCCTCGGTCCACGGCTCAGCCATGCGTCCGCGTACGATGTCGGCATAGGTTTTGATGAAATGCCGTCCGACATCTTGGGTGAAAGCAAAATCTGCGTCCCAATCGCCGCTGTTATGACGGTCATAGAAAATCCCGCCAATCCCGCGCGGCTCATCCCGGTGGTGCAGGTGGAAATATTCATCGCACCACTCTTTGAACTTTGGATAATCCGCAACGGCGTGCGCGTCGCAAGCGGCTTTCATGCCTGCATGAAATTTCAGCGCATCGGGGCTATCGGGCGAGCGGTCCACCGCTTGCGTTGGCGTTAAATCTCCGCCGCCGCCAAACCAATCTTTCGTCGTGACAATATAGCGCGTGTTCATATGGACGGCGGGCACGCGCGGGTTGACCATATGCGCGATGAGGGAAATCCCCGCCGCCCAAAATCGCGGGTCTTTATCTGCGCCCGGGACGCGCGCCGCCATTTCTTCATTAAATTCGCCTTTGACGACGCTGATATGGACCCCGCATTTTTCGAACAATCGTCCGCGCAACATACCGCCCGTGCCGCCGCCGCCGTTCTCGACTTTGCGCTGCCAGTCTTCATAGACAAAGGTTCCGGGCTTCCCGGGATAGAGCTCGGCGGGGGCTTCGCGTTCCAGCGCTTCGAACTCGGCGCAAATTTGATCACGCAGCGTTTTGAACCATGCAGCGGCGGTGTCTTTTTTCGTGGAGAAGGGGTCAGTCATTCTACGTCTTTCTTAACGTGCTTCTCGCGGGCCATCAGCATCGCGCCGATAATAATGGGAATAGCGATAATATTATCAAAAAACGCATTATACCAAATCCACTGATCCGTCGTCAGGATAAAGGCGAGCGGCGTATCAATCATCATCAGCAGGAGTGTCGCGCCCGCGAGGGCGAAACTCGCGCGCTGCGGGTTTATCTGTCCCAGACCTTCCATATACATGGCCATGCGTTCGCCGAGATATCCGCCTTTCAGAACAAACCCGTCATACAGCGCAAAGCTGGCCGCGATACAGGCCATGAACGTCCCGCGGAGTTTAATCGCCAGATCATCCTGAAACCCCCAAGCAATCCCTGCGCTGATCAGGGACATGACAACGCCAAAAACGGCAAAGCCGCCCAATAAATCATGTTTCGTAAAAGGCTGCACAGCGACGAGGATAATCGTCGCAGCGGCCCCTGTTAACGCAGCAGTGACAAGGCCAAACTCCCGCGCAACGAAAAAGAACAACACACCGAAACTAATGTCGATAATGATAGACGGGCGCAGTTTCTTTTGCCGCTCCAACATGGCT
>CAZSKH010000026.1:6287-10726 GCA_964607395.1 uncultured Algimonas sp. | reverse complement strand
TCCAACCTCGATCCGTCATGAGATAGGTCGCGAAACTCGCGAGCCAGTGCGAGCCAGAATAATGCTCATCCGAGACAGCGGCCACGCCTGCATCCCGGTGAATTTCGGCAGTTGCTATAAGGCTCGCGCGGCGGGGGTCCGTTTCGGGCAAAGCGCGGGCGATATTGTAAAGGTTCCAAGCGCGGGAGGAATTGACGCCGTCCAAATGCACCAGCTTTCCGTCACTTGCGTCTTTGACAATGGCAGGCGGTAACCAATCGGTGGATCCGTCGGTCGGAATATCGGGCATATTGAAAGAGAGCCACTCAGCATAATCGTCCGGACCTGCAATCACACGGCGCATCAGGTCCGCCGTCATAAGGCAGGGCGACAGAAAATCTTCACCGGAAGGCTCATAGGCCAGAGGGCAATTTTTATCATTTTGGTGGAACTTCATAGCGCTGTCACGAATGAGCTCGGCGAAGGCATCATCACCGGACGTGTCCGCCCAATCCAGCATGAGCGTAAAAGCGAATGAGGTCTGGTTATGTGTCCCGAGCCGTATCGGATAGGCAAGTTTCGGTAGCCAGTCTTTCGTGGCACGAACAATGTCTGCTTCCAAAGGCTCTAATGCCGCCAGCCATCGTTTCGCGTTTGGGTCATCATATTCGCGTAACTCCGCCGTTAGCTGCAAAACCCACGCCCAGCCATAGGGACGTTCCCATGACCCACGCGCGGCGCGGCGAAAATTGGCGAGCTCGCCCGCGACATTTTCCGGCGTTATATTGGCGTCGAGTTTTGCGATGGCCTCAGCGCGCCAAGCGGCGTCCTGAGGTCCAACACGAAGTTGCCGCACGAGAAGCCAATGGCCGTGAACGGCGCTATGCCAATCGAAACAGCCGTAAAAGACGGGGAATAGGTCTCGCGGCCTTCCGATTTCCTCGGCGGTGTCGGTGGTACGGGAAATCTTATTCGGAAATTCTTGCTGCACGCAATCCAGCGCGAGGCGTGTAAACCGTTCAGAGAGCTCCGCCGAAATTTCTGTCGGGAAAGACTCAGGCATGGCTGGGGAAGGGGCTGGGGCCGGGGCTTGCGCTTCGGCGCATCCGATCAGGAGCAGGGCGGGGAGAAAATAATGTTTCATTGCGCGCTTATGGCAGGCCGTTCGTTTGGCGCAAAGCTTCAAAAAGCGTCACGGCAACAGAATTTGATAAATTCATAGATCGTGCGCCTGCGGTCATGGGAATCACAACTCGCGCATCTACGCTGGCATGAACAAAGTCTGGCACGCCCGACCCTTCAGCTCCAAAAACGAGGGTGTCGTCTGGAGAAAACTCAAAATTGGACAAAGGCGTTGCGGCTTTGGTTGTTAGCAAAACCTGCCGTCCAGTTGTCTGGCCTTGGTAAGTTTTCCAATCCAATGCTGTTTGCAAACCGCCGGGCACCGCATAATCCATCGCGGCCCGCCGCATACGTTTATCCCCCAGCGGAAAGCCGCAGGGCTCAATCAAGGTCAGGCCAACCCCAAAGCAAGCACAAGACCGCATAACGGCGCCGACATTTCCGGCAATTTCTGGCTGATAGAGAGTGACGTGCATTGTGCCGCATAGCGCCGGGCGGGCTAGGGCTGCAAGACGGGATTGCAAAAATGGAGCTTTCGACTGCGCCCACATTCTGGGTAGGAGACACGTATGGATGAAACCAACACCCCGAGACGCGACTTTCTCTATCTGGCGACGGGGGCTGTCGCGGCCATTGGCGCAGCCGCATTTTCTTGGCCACTCTTCAAACAAATGTCACCAGCGCCGGACACTCTGGCAAAGATGGGCGTCGACGTTGATCTCTCCTTGTTGAAAGAGGGGGAGCAGATGCATGTCATTTATATGGGCAGGCCTGTCGCAATTCGGCACCGCACGCCCGCAGAAATCGCGGCGGCGCAGGCTGATGATGAGGCTGATCTCCCGCATTTTGAAACAGACCAGTCTCGTCTCAAACCCAAACCGGACGGCGAGGTGGACCCGTGTTTTTTGGTCTTTTACCCGATCTGTACGCATTTTGGAGGTATCGTTGTGGGAGAGGCCGGAGATTTCGATGGGTGGTATTGCCCCTGTCATGGGGCGCATTTCGACACATCTGGTCGCGTCCGTAAGGGCCCAGCGCCCGTAAATATGGAAATTCCGACCTATAAATGGATTTCAGATACGGCCATTAACCTACGCCCGCAGTAAATTTATCATTTGGTAGGAGGGCCACTGTAATCCACCCCCAGATTGCGTCGAGTTGCCGCGAATACAGGCTGGCAATCCACATTATATACCGCTAAAGACGCCAAGATTATATAGACTCGCCTCACACAGGCTAAAAAGGAGTGGACGCCCACATGTCCGAGAGTTCCACAACACACGCTGACACAGAGCTGGAAGACGGCTCCAAGCGCGATTTTATTTTCCTCGCGACCGGAGCCACCGCTGCTGCTGGCGTAGCGGCCCTAGGTTGGCCGCTCGTTGCGCAAATGGGGAAGGCGGCAGATACGCTCGCCGCCGGTTCAATCGAGATTGATTTGACTAAGGTCGCGCAAGGTCAACAGTTGAAGATGCTTTGGCGCGGTAAGCCTGTTTTTGTCCGTCACCGGACACCCGCTGAAATTCAAACGGCTGTCGAAACGGATATTGAAGATTGTCCTGATCCCGAAACGGATAGCGAGCGCCTAATCCCGGATTCAAATGGTAACTTGCGGCCAGAATTTTTGGTCATGGTCGGCGTGTGTACGCATTTTGGCTGTGTGCCCGTGGGAGAAGCCGGTGATTTTGATGGGTGGTATTGCCCCTGTCACGGCTCGCATTACGACACGTCCGGCCGTATCCGCAAAGGGCCGGCCCCCAAGAATATGGTGATACCACCCTATGAGTTCATCACTGAAAACGTCATCAAGGTAGGATAAAGATATGTCCGGTCCCTCGACTTACGAACCTAAATATGCCGCCGCAAAATGGATGGATCAGCGTTTGCCGATCATTCGTATGGGCGCAGACTTTATGACATTCCCGTCTCCGCGGAATTTGAACTATTGGTACACATTTGGCGGTATTCTTGCCTTGTGCCTGGTTGTGCAAATCCTGTCAGGTGTTATTTTGGCCATGCATTATGTGGCTGACGTCGATTTAGCTTTTGCTTCTGTGCAACGTATTCGCCGCGATGTGCCTTTTGGATGGCTTTTGCAATCCATGCATGCGGTTGGCGCGTCGATGTTCTTCCTTGCGGTCTATATGCACATGTTCCGGGGCCTTTATTACGGTTCCTATAAAGCCCCCCGAGAGGTTATTTGGATTTTGGGATGTGCAATTTACCTCGTCATGATGGCGACGGCCTTCCTTGGCTATACTTTGCCTTGGGGCCAGATGTCCTTCTGGGGCGCGACCGTGATTACAGGTTTCTTTGGCGCCGTTCCGGTTGTCGGCGAAAGCCTGCAAGAATGGCTTTTGGGCGGATATTCCGTTGATAATGCGACGCTGAACCGCTTCTTTGCACTGCATTACTTGCTGCCCTTCGTCATCGCGGCCCTTGTCGGGCTCCATGTTTGGGCCCTGCATCATGTTGGACAGAACAACCCAATCGGAATTTCTGAGAAAACGGAATCCGATACTTTGTCTTTCCATCCGTTTTACACGGTCAAAGATGCTTTCGCGATTGCAGTTTTCCTCGTGATTTTTGCGATTTTCCTCTTCTACCTGCCCGACGCACTTGGCCATGCAGATAATTATATCGAAGCGGATGCCATGAAGACGCCCGCGCACATCGTGCCCGAATGGTATTTCCTACCCTTCTATGCGATCCTTCGTGCTGTCCCGGATAAGCTCGCGGGTATCTTATTGATGCTTGGCGCGATTATCGTGCTCTTCATCTTGCCATGGCTGGATACACATAAAGTTCGCTCCATGCGCTTCCGCCCCGTTGCACGTTGGTTCTTCCTCATCTTCATCGTCTTCTGCTTTGTCCTCGGATGGTGCGGTGCCGGTGTTCCTGATGATGTTGCCATTCCAATGGGTACAAAAGTTGTCGAGGGAGAAACTGTTAAATCCGGAATTACATTCTACCGATTGGGACAGATATCCACGATCTACTATTTTGCTTATTTCCTGATTATCCTGCCCGTATTGGGTCTCGTTGAGAAACCGATCAAACGACCGGATTCGATTACCAAAGCTGTTCTCGGCGACGGGAAACGCGGCGCAGCCTTGGCTCCGGCTGAATAGCCGGGCCGTCACCTTTTACACCTCGTAGTTAGAAAGCGCAGACATGGCGTTCAAGACACCGAAAACTCTTATCCTCGGCGCAATCATTGCCGTAGCCTCAGTCTCCGGGCTGGCCTTCGCGGCCGGCGGGGGTGTGCATAGCGACTATAAGATGAAGCATCCGGATTGGTCCTTTAACGGCGCTTTCGGCACCTATGATCGGGCTGC
>CAZSKH010000026.1:2819-6187 GCA_964607395.1 uncultured Algimonas sp. | reverse complement strand
GATGTTGAATTGACGCCGGGCCTGCATTGGAACCCGGTGATGGAAGGCCATAAAATCGCGATGGCCGCGCCGCTGTCTGATGAGCTAGTGACCTATGAGCCGGTTGAGATGATGGACCACGGTGAAATGAAATTGGTTGAACCGCCTGTCGCAACTGTTGAGCAAATGGCATCCGATTTGACCCAGTTCCTCGCGTGGACAGCGGACCCGAAATTGGAAGAGCGCAAGCGCATTGGCCTAATGACAATCGTTTATCTGCTGATCCTCTCGCTGCTACTCTTCTTGTCCTACAAGCGCGTTTGGCGGAATGTAAAACATTAGGGTGTTCGATTTTCTGAAACGACTTTTCGGCGGCGCTGCAAAATCTGCTGCTCTTGAAAAATCAAATTTGGAGATAAAACCCGTCGCCAGATATGTGGACACGCGGCCTGTGGCTCCGGATGCGATGCGCGAAGGCAAGGCGCCTCCTGATGCTGCAAAGACAAACCCTGATCGTAGTGAAGATATTGAATATCTGAAATCCTACGCGTCCCAGCTCGTCAGGGGCGGCTATCACTCTGCTGCGGAATGCGTCGACATTATCGAAGAATATGCGGAAGATGATGACCTCATTATCGATGCGAAACCTCTGATAGAGGGAGAAATTTCCAAGTTAGAGGCCGATCAAAAAACTTGGCCGGACGTGACTGACTATGATCGGTTGCATCAAGTATTATCGACCCTGCAAACAGAAGGAATCGTCGCCCGCGAGAATTTCACCTGTTGCGGAAACTGCGGTCACGCAGAAATCGGCGAGGAAATTGCGCTTTTCAATGAAGCTGGCGGTCATGCCGAGGGCTATGCTTTCTTTCATCAACAAGACACGGAAAGTGCCGTTGACCATGGCGGGATTTATCTTGCCTATGGCACGGCAGACCTGGAGTTACGCGGGGAGGCTTACGACAAAGCCTCTGTGAAAATAGGACAACGCATCCAAAAGGCTTTTGAAACTGCTGGCATGGATGTCGTGTGGAACGGCGCGATTAATCAGCGTTTACACGTCGAAATAGATTGGAAACGGCGCTGGACAAATCTCGCTTAATTCTGATGGCCGGAGCCTGATGTGCCGTAGGAGGCTAACTGTTTTGACCTATGCGTGTTCTATTAAACGCCCCATTTCCAAGCCGAAGGAGGATGCTCTAAATGCCTGAGAGACAATGGACACTCGGAATTCTTGGCGGCTCTGGTCTTTATGATCTGGAGGGTTTGGAAAATCCGGAGTGGGTTAGCGTCAGCACGCCTTGGGGCGCGCCGTCGGATGATATTTTATTTGCGGAGATGGGCGGCGTGCGTTTGCGCTTTTTGCCCCGGCACGGGCGCGGTCATGCGATCTCTCCGTCTGATGTGAATTACCGCGCCAATATCGACGCGCTGAAACGCAGCGGTTGTACGGATATTCTCTCCATATCGGCGGTCGGCAGTTTGCAAGAAGCCTACGCTCCCGGTGATTTCGTCATGGTCAATCAACTCGTTGATCGGACAGTCAAACGCGAAACCAGCTTTTTTGGCGAGGGCTGCGTCGCCCATGTAAGTGTCGCCGACCCGATCTGCGCGCGTTTATCCGGCTTGACCGGGGACGCTGCGCTGGCGGCTGGGGCGACAGTTCACCGCCCCGAGACAGATAAAGCGCTGACATATATTGCTATTGAAGGGCCGCAATTTTCGACAAAGTCAGAGAGCCGCATTTACCGTCAGTGGGGGTGCGATGTCATTGGCATGACGAATATGCCGGAGGCCAAACTCGCGCGGGAGGCAGAGCTGCCATATGCCACGATGGCCATGGTCACAGATTATGACTGTTGGCATGAGGGACACGGCAATGTCGATGTCGCAAGCGTGATTGCCGTGATGCAGAAAAATGCCGCGACCGCGGGTAAAGCCGTGTTAAACCTGATTGAGACGATGCAAGCGACCCCTCGCAGCCCGTCGCCACAAGGGATTGAGACGAACCTAGATGTTGCGATCATCACTTCGCCAGAGGCACGTGATCCAAAACGCATGTCGATGCTGGACGCCGTCGCCGGGCGCGTTTTGTCTAAAGGCTAATAACCTAACATCATGATGAATTGAAACATGAGATAGGACAGGACCAGCACGCCTATAAGTAATCCCAGACCAATATGTCTGGCATTCGCGTTTGTGTCTGTGTGTGTTTGGGGGTCTTGAATTTTCGGACCTATTTCAGGCTCTTTATAGGCTTGAAATCTTAACTCGCTGAGGGCGTCTAAGTCAGGATGATAATTTGCGTCAAATATATCATTGGTGTGCGGTGGCAGGATGAGAGATCTGTTTGGTCCGCGATATGTCATACCGCACACTACCTAAGGTGTGTTATCAAAGTGCTAATGTGATTAATAAGGCCTAGGTTGAACGCGCCAGCCATTCATCGCTGCCGCGTGATCAGGTGCCTTGAGCCCATTACGGGCGGGTTGCCCCCCAAAGCGCGTCTTGTCTGGCCCAGCCTTTGAGGCCGTTTTCGGATTTGACCTCGCACCAGCCCTCGCGGCAATTTTGTAACCGCAGCAGCGCTTGCGAATCTGTGCGTGCGACTTCCCGCGCGCGCGCATCAGGACGAGAGCGGAGCGATGTGCTGTGCAAGGCTAAAACCGTGCGAGACCCGGACAGGGCGGGCTTACGAACCCAGGCTTCATCACCGGAAATATCGCGCACTTTGCGCCACATTTCTGTCTCCGCCACGATGAGAAGCGGCAGGCCACGGCGTTGATATTGCCAGGCAATCGGATGGTCACGGCTTGGCCCCGTGCGGCCATTGACCTGGGAGAATTTCAAACTGACAAATCGCGGCACGTCAAACCCCGACGGTGTCCGGTCCGCGCTGACGCGGTAGAGGTTTTGCATGCTCGCTGCCGGGACTGGCTCAACCACACGCGTGGGTTTATCTTGTGCAGCGGCTGGCGTGCTGAGTATTAGAGCGAAGAGGAGAGAGGGGATGAATGTGCGCATAGCGCTAGATGTGCCGTTGTTTTGGTTAATGAATGGCTAATTCGTGACAGAGTTCGCATTGCAATTTCGCGGCAAGCCGTCCAAACTTATTCTATGAAGTCAAAGCCCAGAGTTGTTGTCACCCGCCGCCTTCCAATTGAAGTCGAAACGCGCATGTCGGACATGTTCGACACCGTGTTGCGCAAGGATGATACCCCGATGACACAGGATGAATTGGCCGCTGCGATTGCCGATTGCGA
This sequence comes from uncultured Algimonas sp., assembly GCA_964607395.1. Taxonomy (GTDB): domain Bacteria; phylum Pseudomonadota; class Alphaproteobacteria; order Caulobacterales; family Maricaulaceae; genus Litorimonas. Next base: position 2,945 of record CAZSKH010000026.1, on the reverse strand, counting down.
CGTCTTTGTCCCGACTGTGACGGACCAAATTGACGCGGCTGTGTTATCCCATGCCGCGCCGCAGCTGCGGCTGATTGCGAATTTCGGCGCCGGCACAAATCATATTGATGTGTCCACCGCCCACGC
>CAZSKH010000026.1:0-2719 GCA_964607395.1 uncultured Algimonas sp. | reverse complement strand
GATGTGCATTACCATAACCGCCGCCGCATTCCGAAGGGCATTGAAGAGACATTGCAAGCGACCTGGCATGAAGATCTGGATGCCATGTTGGGCGAGGTGAATTTCCTGTCGATCCACTGTCCGGCCACGCCCAGCACCTACCATCTCATCAATGCGAAACGTCTCGCCAAAATGCGCCCCGATAGCTATGTCGTCAATACGGCCCGAGGCGAGATTATTGACGAGGCCGCTTTGGCCGCCGCCATAAAAGCCGGAACGATTTCGGGTGCAGGGCTGGATGTGTATGAGCATGAGCCAAGTCCACATTCGGATCTGCTGGATCTGCCCAATGTAATTCTGGCGCCCCATATTGGCTCTGCCACCTTTGAGAGCCGCCGAGAAATGGGCGAACTTGTCATGATTAATATCCGCGCGATGATGGATCATCACGCCGCCCCGAATCGCGTCTTGCCGCCAGGCGCAAGCTTTCAAGTCGCTTCTTAAGGACAAGTCATGAAACAATTTCTTCTCGCCTCCACGCTATTCCTCGCGGCCTGTTCCGGCGCGGAAACGGTCGCCGATGCTGCCGAACCTCAATCTAAAACCGAAATGAAAGCGGCTGCCGCAGTCCCCGCTAAACCCAATATCACCAGCAAAGATTTAGGCGGTGGGTTTTATATGCTGCTCGGACCGGGCGGAAATATTGGTGTCAGCACCGGCACGGACGGCGTCTATATGATTGACGATAAATTCGCACGCTTCGGTCAAGAAATTATCGATGTTGTGGCGGGCCTCACAGATAAGCCAATTACCTATGTGTTGAACACCCATCATCACGGCGATCACTCCGGGGCAAATGCCGAAATGAAAGCCGTCGGCGCGGTTGTTGTCGCGCATGATAATGTCCGTTCGCGGATGGGAAAATCCTATATGAATACGGCCTTTGGCCGTCAGCAAGAGGCGCGCGATCCGGCGCTCTGGCCAACCCTGACCTTCTCGGATGAGATGACGCTTTGGTTCAATGGCGATGAAGTTCGCGCTATTCATACACCCGCCGGCCATACGGACGGCGATTCCATCGTCCATTTTGTCGGCGCGAATATCGTCCATCTGGGCGATAATTACTTTCGCGGGATGCTGCCATTCGTTGACGTCGATAGCGGCGGCACTCTGCAAGGCATGATCAATGCGCAGCAGATGGCCTATGATTTGTCTGACGGAAATACCAAAATCATTCCGGGCCATGGTCCGTTGTCCACGAAAGCGGAATTGGGGCAATCCATCAAACGACTGCAAGCCATTCATGACCGCGTAAAAGCCCGCAAGGACGCGGGCGAGAGCCTTCAAGCGATCATCGCGGCGGACCCGCTCGCGGATATGACAGAGCTTGAGGGCTTTATGAAAAAAACTGATGTGATCAAGGCGACCTGGCGTTCGCTCGGCGGAGAATAATTTGCGATGAGTTTCGGAACCCATGCCTATGTTCCGGATGACCGGAACGCCTCTGTTTTTTTTAATCTGAACGGCAAATTGGTCCCCCGGGACAAGGCCGTCGTCAACGTCTTTGACTCTGGATTTATGTTGGGCGACGGCGTCTGGGAAGGCTTGCGCGTCCATCAGGGCCGTATTGCTTTTCTCGCAGATCACCTCGACCGTTTGTGGGAGGGCGCAGCGGCACTGCATATTGATATCGGCATCACGCAAGCTGAACTCACCGACCGTCTCTATGTGACACTTGCCGCCAATCAGATGACCGAAGGCGTTCATATTCGCTTGATGCTGACACGCGGTTTACGCTCGACGCCTTATCAAGATCCGCGCGTTATTATCTCCGAGCCGACGATTGTTATCGCGCCTGAATTCAAAACGGCAGACCCGGCCATCGCCGCGAAATCTCAGCGGCTTTACACAGTCTCCGTGCGGCGCGGGCGGGCGGATGTGCAAGACCCGGGATTGAATTCTCACTCCAAAATTAATTGCGTCACGGCCTGTATTCAAGCCATCCAAGCGGGCGCAGATGAAGGTCTGATGCTCGACCCGCAGGGCTTTGTCGCGACCTGTAATTCGACGCATTTCTTTATCGTTCGCAAGGGCGAGGTCTGGACCTCGAGCGGGGATTATTGTCTCGGCGGGATTACGCGCGGTAAGATTATTGATCTTTGCAAAGCCAATGAGATTCCGGTCTTTGAACGTAATTTCCCGCTGGCCAAATGTTACGGCGCAGACGAAGCGTTCACGACCGGAACCTTCGCCGGGCTTGCCCCGGTCGGCGAAATTGATGGCCGCAAAATCGGCAGCGGAGAGCGCGGCCCGATGGTAGAACGCCTACAATCGCTTTATTTGGATCTTATTCATCGGGACACCGCTTCATGATAATTTGCATGTGGTCGGGGCCGCGAAACCTGTCCACGGCGATGATGCGCAGTTTTGGTGCGCGGTCGGATTGCGCGGTGATGGACGAGCCATTTTTTGCGCCCTTCCTGAAAGCGACCGGAAAGCCCCATCCCGGACGGGATGAGACGTTGGCGGCGCATGAGACGGACCCTGTCAAAGTTGCCGGTCTTTGTGCCTCTCAATCCTCCCATAGCTATTCGTTCCAGAAACATATGCCGCATCATATGCTCTCCGGTTTTCCGCTGGAGTGGGCAGCGGATGCCAAGCATTTTTTCCTGTTGCGTCATCCACAGCGGGTTATTGCCAGCTACGCCAAATCTCGCGCTGATTTCGATTTGGACGACCT
>CAZSKH010000025.1:10027-14600 GCA_964607395.1 uncultured Algimonas sp. | reverse complement strand
ATGTGGCAACACAGGCTGATCTGGATGCAGGGCAGGTAACAAACCTCGCCTCATCTACAAGCGGTTCGATCACATCCCCAACAACTTCGGAAACTATTCCGGCCGACCAAGACCCGGCTCTATCTATTGTCAAAACGCCTCTGTTCACGGACTTCACCGCTGCTGGCGATGTGGTAGACTATGAATTTGCTGTGACCAATGACGGCAATGTCACGTTGACCCAAGGCATTACGGTTGAGGACGATAAGATCGGCACGATCTCTTGTTTCGCAGGAAACCTGACGCCAGGCGCAACAACGACTTGCCAAGCAACTTACACCATTACGCAAGCCGATATGGATGCGGGAAGTGTGACGAACCAGGCCTATGCCGAGTCCGGGACTCTTGTTTCTGCGCCGGTTGACGCCACCGTTGACGGCACAGTTTCGCCGTCGCTTGGCTTCGTTAAACGGGCCGTGACAGCTGACTTTGAGGCTGCTGGTGATGTTATTTCCTATGAGTTTGATGTTTCAAACACGGGTAATGTCACGCTGACCGGCGTCTCAGTCACCGATGATATTATTGCGTCCGTGATCTGTCCGCAAACAACCCTCGCGCCTGCTGCGACAATGGTTTGTTCAGCCAGTTACACTGTCACCCAAGCTGATGTGGATGCGGGCGAAGTTGTGAATAACGCCTCTGTTTCCGGTAACCCTCCTGGCGGCGAGCCGCCCGTTGATACGGCTGACAGCACGACTGTAGACAGTGCGGCGACGTCTGACCTTACCTTTGAAAAACGCGCGCTAAGCACGGATTTCACAGCTGTGGGCGACATTTTGAACTTTGAATTTGACGTTGCCAATACAGGCGCGATCACGCTCTCCAATATTGTCATTAGCGATGATTTGGTTGCAGCGGTTAGCTGTCCGCAGACGACGCTCGCGCCTGCGGCGACCATGGTCTGTTCAGCCAGCTATGTTGTCACCCAAGCGGATCTGGACGCCGGAGACGTTGTCAACACGGCGTCTGTCGATGGTAATTTGCCAAATGGCGACCCAGTTCCAACTCAGACGGATACAGCCACTGTGACCGGAACGCCGTCCCCACAGCTTGATATTCTGAAATCCGCTTTAACCTTCAGCTATGCCGCTGTTGGTGACACGTTGGATTTTGAAATCACAGTGACAAATATCGGTAATGTGACGATCTCGAACATTGTTGTTAATGACCCACTCATCCCGACCTTGTCTTGCCCGACCTCCGTTCTAGCGCCAATGCAAGAGCTGGTCTGTACGGGGTCATATGCTGTCACCCAAGCTGATTTGGATGCGGGTCAGGTCGACAATGTGGCGTCTGTTAATGGTACGCCAAGTGTCGGCACGTTGGACGAAGAGACTGCGGTTCGGACTGTTAAGGCTGACGTTGATCCGGAGCTGACAATCGTCAAAACAGCCCTAACGACTGATTATAACACAGTCGGCGACACGCTCGACTACGAGTATGTCGTCACCAACACGGGTAACACCACCATCACGGCAGCGATCACGGTCAATGATAACCTGATCCCGACAGTTAACTGCCCTGCGCTTCCATCAGGCGGTTTGCTTCCAACGAGCGCCCTGACCTGCACGGCGACTTATGTCGTGACCCAAGCCGACATTGATGCGGGGTCTGTGACCAACATAGCCTCTGCGACGGACGGCACGACAACATCACCTGATGTAGATGAAACAGTCGATGCAAGTCAGATGCCAAGTTTGACACTTGTTAAAACTGCGACAGATTTAACCTACGCAGCGCCAGGTGATCTCCTCAATTATACCTATGATGTCATCAACTCAGGTAACACGTCGATTACAACAGCGATTACAGTCACGGATGATTTGATCCCTGCTGTTAGCTGTCCGGCCCTGCCAAGCGGTGGTCTGCTGCCGAGTGCGAGCCTGACATGTACTGGGACATATAGCGTGACCCAGGCTGATATTGATGCGGGTAGCGTCACAAATATCGCGAGCGCCACTGACGGCACAACGACGTCTCCGGATGATGATGCGACGGTCAATGCGGATCAAAATCCATCATTTGGGTTTGTCAAAACAGCGACCTCGGTCAATTTTGAAAACCCGGGCGATATCACGACCTATGAATATGTTGTGACCAATACAGGTAACACGACGATCACAGCGCCAATCGTTGTGACGGATAACTTAATCCCGACTGTCAATTGTCCGGCTCTCCCGGCTGGCGGATTGCTGCCGGCGGCAACGCTCACCTGTACCGCGACCTATATGGCGACGCAGACCGATCTTGATATCGGCAGCGTCACCAATGTTGCGTCTGCGTCTGACGGGACAACTGACTCCGCGCCTGACTCCGAAACCATTCCGGCCAATGTCGATCCTGCTCTGACGATGCGTAAATCCTCTTCAGACACTGGTTTTGCGGCGGTAGGCGATGTTCTGACCTATATGTTTGAGCTGGAAAACACAGGGAATGTGACTCTGACCGGCGATACGAATATTGTCGATGATAAGATCGGAACCTTCTTATGTTACTCCGGCAATCTCGTTCCTGGCCAAATTGAGACCTGCACAGAAACCTATGTGGTGACGCAGGCTGATATTGACGCAGGCAGCGTCACGAATAATGCCTATGGTGAAAACCCTGATACAACATCGCCGCCTGATGATGTGACGATTGATGGGGCTCAAACGCCGGCTATCTCAATGGTCAAAACGGCATTGACGGCCAGCTTTGCGGCTGTGGGTGATACGCTGGACTATGAATTTGTTGTGTCCAATATCGGTAACACGACGCTGACATTCCCAATCTCGGTCACAGACTCACGTATTCCGAATGTGATATGTCCGGCGCTCCCAGCTGGCGGCCTTCTTCCGGCGGCAAGCCTGACGTGTACTGGAACTGATACTGTCACCCAAGCGGACCTTGATGCCGGCGAAGTGATCAACACGGCTTCGGCCACAGACGGCACAACAACCTCTCCTGAGGAGACAGTGACTGTGACGGCTGATCGCGATGAAGGTCTTGAAGTTGACAAGGTCGCTCAGTCGACTGACTTTGCGGCTGTCGGTGATGTGCTGTCCTATACATACATCGTGCGCAACACGAGTAACTTCACGCTGACAGACCCAATCACGGTTGCGGATGATAAGATTGCGAACGTCATCTGTCCGGCAAACCCCGGTCTCGTTCCGGGTGCCACTTTGACATGCTCTGGTGATTACACCGTCACGCAAGCTGATATTGATGCAGGCGAGGTCACCAATATTGCTTCTGCAACATCCGGCGACATTACGTCTCCAACGGATACTGTTGAGATTGCTGGTACCCAAGCTCCGTCCCTAACGGTTGAGAAGTCTTCACCTGCGGAGTGGATCACTTTCGCTGGAGAGATCGTGCAATATGATTATGTTGTCACAAATACGGGTAATGTATCCTTTAGCTCTGCAATCACAGTCGAAGACGATAAGATTGCCAATGTGATTTGTCCTGCGGCCCCTGCGGGTGGTTTGCAGCCAGGTGCGTCCCTGACATGTTCGGCTGAATACACAGTTGTGCAATCCGACTTGAATGCCGGATCTGTCACAAATATTGCGACAGCGAGTGCTGAGTTGAACGGCGAGACGGTGACGTCGGCCCCGGATACAGTTACACTTGAGGCTGATATTACCCGCGCGCTGAGCGTTGAAAAAACGGCTATGACGGAGACCTTCGTTATACCGGGAGATGTGATCAGCTATGCATATGCGGTCACAAACAACGGTAATGAAACTCTGGTGGACCCAATTACGGTTGCAGATGACAAGATCGCTTCAGTTTCTTGCCCGGCTCTTCCTGCCGGTGGATTACAGCCCGGTGGAACTCTGATCTGTACTGCGGATTATTCTGCAACACAGGCTGATGTGGACGCCGGTTTTGTAACGAACTTGGCGACAGCGAACACCACGATTGACGGTGAAGTTGTTAGCTCTCCTGAGGTGTCTGAGACCGTCGAAGCTGATGTCGAGCCGCGTTTGGCTGTGTCTAAGACAACGATTTCCAGCCGTCAGCTCTTTGGCCCGATCTTCGAAGTTGAATATGCTCTGGGTCTGGAAAACACGGGCAATGTCACTTTGACGAATGTCCAACTAGATGATGATTTGGCAGTTGCCTTTGCGCCTGCGGTTGTCTTTGATACGCCGGATGTGACGTCACCGGATCTGTCCCTTGATACGTCCTATGACGGCGTGAGTTTGATCGATCTGTTGACGGGTACGGATAGTTTGGCCGTTGGCCAGACCGCCGCATTAAGTTTGACGGCTCGCCTGGACATCACCAATGGGGGTCCAGCGCAGGGTAACACCGCCTATGGTAACTCTGATCAACTTCAGACACCTGTCCCGTCTGATGATCCGAACGTCACGCCGAACACATCTGATGATGTGAACCCTGCGCCGTTGTCGCTTGTCGACACAGATGGTGACGGCGTTCCGGATAGCCTGGAGAGCGCGAGCGCTGATCGCGACGGTGACGGCATCCCGGATTCCGAGGATTATGATCCGACAGGTTACTTCTATTGTGAAGAAAACGGCGC
>CAZSKH010000025.1:0-9927 GCA_964607395.1 uncultured Algimonas sp. | reverse complement strand
CACCGTTTTACTTTGCCTTTGATATTGAAGCCGGTGATCCATCCGTCTTTATGAACAATATCCCAATGCAGTCATGCGGCGTTCCGCAGATTGATTTGGCGAAAGCCGTGTCTGAAACTGTCGAAGTTGCAGATGATGGACGACAGCTTGTCAGCTATGATTTCACGGTCACCAATACGGGCGAAACAAGTGTGACAGACCTTGTCCTGACAGATGATCTAGGTTCAGTCTATGGCGTCAATGACGTGGAAGTCGATACTTTGACGATCACAGATGCGCCGCAAGGTTTTGTTGGCACGACAAATGTGAATTATGACGGCGTTACCGACATTAACCTTTTGGCCGGCGCGGGCGTTTTGGATGCCTCGGAAAGCCTCACACTGTCCTTGGATGTTCTGGTCAATGCACAAACTGCGGCCGAATATATCAACAAAGCAGATGTGACGGCTACAGGCCCGCTTCAAACCGGTTCGGTTAATGCAGATGATACGGCTTCGATTACGCTGACCCCATCGGCCAAGGCTGACCAATTGCGCGTGACGAAAACGGCCAGTCCGAGAACCGTCCAGATCGGTGATCCTGTACTTTACACGATTTCCGTGACCAATAGCAGCGGCTCGACCGTAACAGGCGTCGACATTGTTGATCGCCTTCCGGATGGCTTTGCTTATGTTCCGAACTCAGCGGCAGTGTCCGATGGGGACGGGTCTGTGGCAATCGAACCAACCGTGCGAAGCCGCGGTGTGCTCAGCTGGTCTATGGGTGGTGGTCAGTCAGCTCCGCTGGATGCCTTGCTGCCAGGCGAGACTGTGTCAGTTAACTTGCGCTTGCTCGCAGGTCCAAATGTCACCTTCGGTGCACATGAGAACCAAGCCTTTGCTGAAAATGTGGCGGATGGCACACGTTCTGATATTGCAACAGCGACTGTGGATTATATTCCGGAACCAAGTTTCGATTGTACGCCGGTTATTGGCCGCGTGTATGATGATGTGAATGTTAACGGCTATCCCGATGACGGTGAACCGGGGCTGCCCGGCGTGCGTCTTGTGACTGTGAACGGCGACATTATCACGACGGATGAATATGGCCGTTACCACATTCCATGTGCAGCCATTGCAGACTCCGAAAATGGGTCTAACTTCCTATTGAAAGCCGACACACGCACATTGCCGCTTGGCTATGCGCCGACGACAGAGAACCCACGGGTTGTCCGTGTCACGCGTGGTAAGTTTGTGAAGATGAACTTCGGTGCAGGTTTCCGCACGAAACTGCGTGTTGATTTCCAAATGAGCGATTTCAACGCTGATGGTTCGGGCATCGCCGCGCCGAAAGTCGCGGAACTGGCGAGCTTCCTCGCGCAGAACCAAATGGCCGAACGCGCTGTTCTGGTTTATCATGCTGATGAAGCGATGAGTGTCGATGCTGCGCAAGCGCGTTTGCAGACGGCTCTGGAAGCTGTGCGCGATTTAGGCCCGAAATCCCTGAAAGACATTGCGTTGGAAGCGCTCTGGACAGACATGGACAGCGATGACGATTACGAGCTTACAGATCGCCGCAAGCGGATGATCGAAAAGCACGGCACCGTTGGCGGTATTGCAGGAGAGGTCTTTGGACCCACTGTATCCGGTGAAGCGATCAATGATAATGGCCGCGTTGACGGCACGGATCGCCAAGTCTTTGGTGTAGATGCCAATGGTGATGTCGCGCCAATCTCGCGGGATGAAATTCCAAATCGTTCGGAAAACCGCCGCTGGAGCCGCAATGCAGGTCTGCGCGGCGAACATGGTCACGAGGATGGCGATAAGCTATCCAGTGATACGCGCCACAATAGAGCCAGTGAGTTTGGTCGCCGTGACCGCAAAGGGGAGGCGGATCAAAGCCCGGCTCCGGGCCGCTTGCAGCGTTGGCTCGGGTGGGGGAACTCGACCTCCGCTTATGTGGATGCGATGGAAGTTGAGACCACTGTTGATAGTTTGGACCCCGTAAAGCGTTTGAACGCGCATATGGATATCGTCTCTGAAAATGGACTGCGTGTGCTGAAAGCCGCGACGTATTCCAACTATGTCGCCTTTGCTGATGAGCTCGAAATTCGGGTCTTTGACGCGAGACGGTCTGCCCGCGGGGAGCCGATCTTGGTCATCCCTGTGCGCGGAAACGTTGCGACGGCTCCCTTGCCAGAAGGTCTGCCTTATGGTCTGCAATATGTCTTGCGAGCAAAAGCGAGTGATGGATCATTTGACCAAACAGCCCCGAAAGGCCTTCGTGTCGGCGATGCGGAGTTTGATCTCACGCCAGCGGAATGGCTAGAGCGCGCCTCAGGAACCTATGGCCAGAATACGCTTGAGACGTCGAATGTTCGCGTTCGCGGTGGGTCTGTTCGGGTTTACGGACGAAATGTTCTGGGCGAAACGGCCATCGTTATGGGCGAAACTGTGCGCGTGGATAGCGATGGACGCTTTGTCGCCGAGCAGCTTTTGCCCGCCGGACCTCAGTCTATAACAGTCGAAGCTGGGCTACAAAAGCTGGTGCGCTCTGTTGATGTGAAGTCGAAAGACACATTCTATGTGGCGCAAGTCGAAGCTACGATTGGTGAACGCATAGGGTCTGACGAGATGTTCGAAGAAGGCCGCGTGGCGTTCTATGTGCGCTCTCGTCTGAATGACCGCTGGACGGTTACGGCCACGGCTGACACGGGCGAAGCTGGATTGGGTGACCTCGTTTCCACATTGGATGATAAGGACCTGAATCAGCTCCTGCGCCGCTTGGACCCGGACCGATATTACCCAACTTATGGCGATAATTCCGACATTGAGCAGGACGCGCCGACATCAGGCCGTATTTACGCCCGTATCGAACGGGATGATGACTATGCGCTTTGGGGTAATTATCAGACGAACTTCAATGATACTGAATTCGCTCGGGTGAACCGCACGCTCTATGGTGCCAAGCTGCACTGGGACGAGAATGCGTTCACGACCCTTGGCGATGCCAGAACTGAACTGACGGCCTTTATCGCAGAAGGCGGATCGCGCCAGGCGCGTGACGAGCTGCGCGGCACCGGTGGGTCTGTTTATTACTTACGTCACGGCGATATCTCTATCGGCAGCGAACAGCTTCGTGTTGAAACGCGCGATTCTGTCTCCGGTCTCGTGATTGAAAGCCGCCGCCTGCAATATGGCTCGGATTATGATCTCGACTTTATCCAAGGCCGCGTCATCCTGACCCGTCCATTGGGCAGCACAGGTGATGACGGACGATTGTTCCGTGACGGTAGCCAATCCGGTAATGCACAAGTGCTTGTCGCAGATTATGAATATACACCTGTCTTTGGCGGTGATGACACGGGCGCTGTCTTTGGCGGCCGGGCCAAGCGTTGGTTCGGTGATCACGTCAAGCTTGGCGCGACCTATAATCACTCCGATGAAGGCGGCGTGGAATCTGACCTCTATGAGATGGACCTGACTCTGCAATATGCAGCTGGGACCTATATCAAAGGCGAGATTGCCCGCAGTGAAGGTATAGGTGTTGAAACCTTCGCCTCACTCGACGGCGGCTTTACTTATAATGCGGCTGATCGCGGCGGCCTGATCGGTCAAGATGATCTGACAGCTATGGCCTATGCTATTGAGGCAGCCGTCAACTTCGCTGAAGTCTCCGGTATGGACGGTAATGCCTATGCCTATTGGCGCAAACGTCAGGCTGGATTTGCCGGCTATTCTGAAGCCACCAACCAAGCGGTTGAGCAATTTGGCGGCGGAATGGAAATTGCGCTCGCAAAAGGCTTCGACCTTGGCGTCCGTGCAGATATTTCCGACAGAGCATTGATCGGCACGAACAGCTTTGCCGAAGGACGTCTGGATTACGCCATCAGCGACCGCACAACTCTGAGTGCAGGTCTGTCCTATAATGAGGATACGACCGGAAACTCCGGTACCTCCTTGGGCTTGCGCGGCGAGCAGAAGGTCGGCAAAGACGGCAAGCTTTACGCCTTTGGCCAAGTTGGCCTGACGGGTGATAACACGCGGACAACGGATCGTCTTGGCGTCGGCGGTGAAGTGCGCTTATCCAAGACACTCTTTGGCGGGGGCGAAGTCTCCACAGGTGAAGATGGTCTGGGTTTGCGGGCGAGCTTACGCCGCGAAGAGGAAGATGGAGACGAGTATTATCTCGCCTATGATCTGCCGCTGCGCGCCCAGCCGACAGGCAATTACGGAACGTTGAATGTGGGTGCGCGTAAGCGTTATACAGATGCGCTCTCTGTCTTTGGTGAGGAACGTATGCAGTTCAATGACCGCGGTCTGAACGGTATCACCCATGCTTATGGCGTAGACTGGAGCCCAGGAAACTGGAATCTCGGTTTCTCAGGTGAGGTCGGCCGGATTGATAATCTGGACCGTGAGGCGATTGCTCTGTCTGCTGGATTTGCGGATGAGCGCTTTAAAGCCGGGTTTGCTGCGGAATATCGTGAAGATGAAAACATTGACACGACTGATAAGCGTAATACGTGGCTGCTGCGCTGGACGTCCCAGTATCAGGCGAGTGAAGAGCTTCGCCTACAAGGTAAGTTCAACCGCGCGTTTTCCAAGCAAACGGAGAACGGAGATTTTGGACCGCTCGACTTCAATGAAGCTGAGTTCACGGAAGGCTCTATTGCAGCGGCTTATCGTCCAATCTGGGATGATCGTTTCAACCTGCTTGCGAAATATACCTATCTCGCAGACCTGTCTCCAACGAGCCAGCGCTTTGGCGGAGAGACGTTGAACTATCGTCAGAAGTCGGAGATCTTCTCTATTGATACGGCCTATGACGTCTCGCCCAAATGGACATTGGGCGGTAAATACGCACATCGTTCCGGCTCTGTGACGTCAAACCGTGAGAGCCTCGACTTTACGAAGTCCAGCGCCGATCTGGGTGTGTTACGCTTCGATTACCATATGACTCATCAGTGGGATGCGCATCTGGAAGGCCGTTACCTCGATATTGGCGGCGGCGTGATTACACGCCTCGGCGGTCAGGCAGGGATTTATCGTCACATGAACGATAATGCCAAGCTGGGTATCGGCGTCACTTGGGGCGGTATCGAGGAGCAATATCTCGGTGCGATGGAAGATGAGGATGATATCGGCTGGTATCTCAACCTCGTCGGTAAGTTCTAAAAACACAAAAGCCCTCGACAGTGTCGGGGGCTTTTTTGATTGAGGCATTCAGCGCGAATTTGGCGTTATAAAACTGTCACAAAACTAATATCTGATTGTCATTAATCTTTGTCATGGGAGCGCCAACTTAGCTGGTCGCGGAATCACCGTTTCCAGCTTTTTACGTCAAACAAAGAGGTTCGTAATGACGTTTGCCAAAAAGGCTGGTTTGGCCAGTTCCGCTCTCGCCTTATCCCTTTTGAGCGCTGATTTTGCGGCCGCTCAAGATGCTACGATTAAGGTCGGTGGGCGTTTGATGCTTGATTATACAATTGCTGATTTTGAAAACCCAGACTTCAAGATCAATAATAGCCGCGTCAGACGCGCACGTCTTTTCGCGAGCGGAAATTACGGTAACAGCATAAAATACAAAGTGGAATTCAATAAATCGACGGGTTCAGAGGTCGAATTGACAGATGCTTTTATCCAATTCGTTCCACAGGGCAGCAAGTTTAAAGTCAAAGTTGGACAGTTCAAAACCCACAATTCTATGGAAGAAGAAACGTCTTCGCGTTTCACAACAACATTAGAGCGCGGTGCCTATACGGATGCGTTTGGTTTGGATCGCCGTATCGGTGTTTCTGTCAATACATCTGGCGATAATTACGGTTTCGATTTCGGCGTTTTTGGAACGAACGTTGAACTGCAAAGTGGTATGGAAGAGGGTTATGCCCTCGCTGGACGCGGATATTATAACCCCGTAAAATCAGATGAAATGGTCGCGCATTTGGGCGCGTCATGGCGATATAGAAATCAAGGCGATTCAGAATCAGACATTCGCTATCGTCAACGGCCTTATACAAATGTTGCGGCTGACCGGATTATTAACACGGGCCGCTTCGCCGAAAGTGACAATTTTTATGCAGGTGAAGCGCTTGTTATAAACGACAGCTTCTGGGCGGCGGGTGAATACAGCTTTTTGCAAGCGAATGGCTCCGAGGGGAATGAAGATGCAGATTTCTCCGGTGGTTATTTGGAGGTCGGCTATATGTTTGGTGGACGTCAGACGTATAAAGGCGGCCGTCTTAATCGCCCAGAGGTCGATAATCCGATTGGCGAAGGCGGCATGGGTGCTGTGTCACTTGTCGCACGCTATGACACGCTGGACCTAGAAGATGGTCCATACACAGGCAAACTTGACACATTGGTGTTGGGCGCCGACTGGTGGGCGACAAAGCAGACTCGCCTCGGACTGAATTTCTTTAATGTCGATGCAGAAGATGGAACAGCCGAAAGTGGTAGCGGCGTTCTCGGCCGTCTTTCAATCGACTTCTAAGTAAAACTCTAAGGACTAAGAAAATGATGAAGAACTTACTTTTATGCGGTGCTGTCGCTTTTGGACTCGCCGCTTGTGGAAATGGCGATAGTGCTACAACAGATGCGCCGGCAGCCGAAAAAACAACCGCAGCGACCAGCGGTCGTGACCAAATCAAGATCGTTGGGTCTTCCACGGTGTATCCGTTCTCGACCACTGTGGCAGAGAATTTTGGACGTAGCACATCTTTCAAAACACCAATCGTTGAAAGCACAGGCTCCGGCGGCGGATTAAAGCTGTTTTGTTCCGGTGTCGGCGCGAACCATCCTGACATGACGAACTCATCTCGCCGGATTAAGTCTTCTGAGATCGACCGATGCGCAGAAAACGACATCAATGACATCATCGAAGTGAAAGTCGGGTATGACGGAATCGTTTTGGCGAACTCTCGCAAATCGGACCGGTTTGAAATCTCTCTGCGCGACTTATACTTGGCATTGGCCAAAGATATTCCGAACGGGAATGGCGGTCTGAAAGAAAATGATAATGATCGTTGGAGTGACGTTAACCCAGCGCTTCCAAATACAAAAATCGAAATCCTTGGACCGCCTCCAACATCCGGCACGCGCGATGCTTTTGTTGAGCTTGCCATGGAAGGTGGATGTAAGACCTTTGATTGGATTGCCGATATGAAAAGTACCGACAAAGACCGTTATAAAGCGGTCTGTCATAGCTTCCGCGAAGATGATAACTTCGTCGAGGCTGGCGAGAATGACAACCTCATCGTTCAAAAGTTGAACGCCAACCCAAATGCACTCGGAATTTTTGGGTACAGCTTCTTGGATCAAAACGCAGATTCTGTTCAGGGGACAGTTATCAACGGTGTTGTCCCCACATTTGAGAACATTTCGGATGGTTCTTATCCCGTTTCACGTTCACTGTATTTCTACGTTAAGAAAGACAATATCGGCTTGGTTCCGGGCATTGAAGAATTCTTAGTTGAATTCACAAGCGAACGTGCGAGTGGACAAGATGGATATTTGGCTGAAAAAGGTTTGATACCGATGAAACCAGAAGAACATGCAGCGCGCAAGGCTAGCGTCTTGGCATTTGAGACAGTCAGCCTCGATTAGTGTCTCAATTTCGAGATCTAACGCTACGGCGGGCGAACCGCCGTAGCCAACTAAAAGAGTATGCGATTCAGGGTGCCCTGATAGCGTGCTCTTTTGTTGCTATATTTACGACCATCGGGATTGTGGCCTCACTTGCCTTTGAGGCCATTCGCTTTTTTGGTAAGATTCCGATAACAGAATTTCTCTTTAGTCTTGAATGGAGCCCGCAAACGGCGATCAGAGAGGATCAAGTCGGTGCTAGCGGTAAATTCGGCGTCCTCCCCTTGCTCTCAGGCACGCTGCTCATCAGCTTTATTGCAATGTCAGTTGCGACGCCGCTCGGATTGCTATCCGCTGTCTATCTTGCAGAATTTGCAGGAACGAAGACACGAAACACCTTTAAGCCCATGCTGGAACTCCTCGCGGGTATTCCGACTGTTGTTTACGGGTTTTTCGCCGCGCTTGTTGTCGCACCAATTATTCGCGGTATGGGAGCAGGCGCGGGATTTGAAATCTCATCGGAAAGCGCGCTAGCGGCAGGTTCGGTCATGGGTATCATGTTGGTTCCCTTTATTTCATCGCTTTCAGATGATGTTATTAATGCGGTGCCGCAAGCGCTGCGCGACGCGTCGTACGGTATGGGCGCGACCCATACAGAGACTGTAACAAAAGTCGTTCTCCCGGCCGCGACGCCGGGAATTATTGGCAGTCTTTTGCTCGCCATTTCGCGCGCGATTGGCGAGACGATGATCGTAGTGATGGCAGCGGGTTTAGCGGCAAATTTGACGGCGAACCCTTTCGAAGCCGTGACAACTATGACGGTTCAGATTGTAACATTGCTGACCGGCGACCAAGAATTTGACAGTGCCAAGACTTTGGCGGCTTTTGCGATTGCGCTGTTCCTACTTGTTTTGACTTTGGGTCTGAATGTCGTCGCTTTACGGATTGTTGATAAGTA
This sequence comes from uncultured Algimonas sp., assembly GCA_964607395.1. Classification (GTDB taxonomy): domain Bacteria; phylum Pseudomonadota; class Alphaproteobacteria; order Caulobacterales; family Maricaulaceae; genus Litorimonas. The sequence continues at coordinate 1,407 of CAZSKH010000025.1, read as the reverse complement.
CAAGCGAAAATATGCCTGATTATCTGCTAACAACCTCGCCGCAAATGGCCAAGCGTCACGCCCGTCATAGGCGGTTCCAGTGGTATGGGCGCATTGCGATTGGGATATCTATCTCATTCATGCTGTTGATGTTCACGGCGATTTTCTTCCGAGGGATCGGGGCCTTTCAAAAAACAATGGTCGCTGTAGACGTTCAGTTTACGGAATCTAAAATTGACCAATCGGGCGATAGAGACCCGAGCAATCTTCTGCGCGCGAATTATAAACCCATTTTGCTACAAGGTTTGCAGCAGGTGGTTCCCGAAGCCACGGAGAGACGGGATCGGAACCGTCTTTATGGCCTGTTGAGTAATGGTGCGGCCTTTGATTTAGGCGAGCGGGTGTCTAACAAACCGGCGCTTGTCGGCACGTCGGAGCGCGTCTGGGTCGCCGCTTCATCCGAGGTGGACCTCTATGTCAAAGGCAAGATCGATCCTGTCGAAATTCCGGAAGACCTTCGCCGATTGAAGGATCAAGATATTGTTTGGATTGAGCAACTGCGCGAGGCGGGCCAGATAAAGAAAAAGTTCAACAAGACATTTTTTACAACTGGGGACTCGCGGGAGCCGGAAATGGCAGGCATTTTAAGTGCTGCGCTTGGGTCATTCTTTAGCTTGCTTATCTGCTTTATCATCGCCTTTCCGCTCGGGATTTTGACGGCTGTCTATCTTGAAGAATATGCGAGGAAGAGCCGTTTGACTGATCTTATCGAAGTCAACATCAATAACCTCGCAGCCGTCCCATCAATCGTTTTTGGCCTCTTGGGTTTGGCGATTTTTTTGAATTTCTTCAACCTTCCGCGCTCGACGCCTCTGGTTGGCGGCATGGTATTGGCCTTGATGACGCTGCCCACAATCATCATTGCCTCTCGATCAATTCTGCGTTCTATCCCGCAAGCGACGCGGGACGCGGCGCTAGGTCTTGGTGCGAGTAAGACGCAAACAACATTCCATCATGTTGTACCGCTTGCGATGCCTGGCATGCTGACGGGCACGATTTTGGGCATGGCGCGTGCGCTGGGCGAAACCGCACCGCTCCTGATGATTGGTATGGTTGCTTTTATTGTGGATGTTCCCAAAGGCGTGACCGATGTGGCAACGGCCTTGCCAGTGCAAATTTTTCTCTGGGCCGACAGTCCCGAGAAAGGTTTTGTCGAATTGACCTCGGCGGCCATCATGGTCTTGCTGGTTTTCTTGGTATTGATGAATGTCTTCGCCGTTTATTTGCGTAGAAAATTGGAGCGGCGTTGGTAATGGACACAGCTATGAATATAGATGCCCCAAGCTCAGAGGCTAGCGCAAAGCCAATCATGACGGCGCGCAATGTCGATGTTTTTTATGGCAAAAAACAGGCCATTGATAATGTCAG
>CAZSKH010000024.1:9173-14974 GCA_964607395.1 uncultured Algimonas sp. | reverse complement strand
AGGCGGAAGCCGTCACGCCGGTCCTTAATAATTTTGATATTCTGAAATGGAATGCCGACAAATCCTATCTAGATGAAATGCACGCGCACGGCGCGCCGGTTATCCGCACTTTAACGGTTGAACGCGTCACGCCAAAAAATGTCGCCCGCGCTTTTGAGGAACTGGACGCTGAGACACTGGTGATAAAACCGCAAGTCGGCGGCGGTGCTTGGCGGCAAGTTCTGCACAAGAAAGACGAGCCCTTCCCGGCGGCAGATACGCTACCGCCAGAAGGCGCGCTTATTCAGCCCTTCCTCCCTAGCGTCCTAGAGGAAGGGGAATATTCCTTCCTTTATTTCGGGGGACGATTTTCTCATGCGGCGCGGAAAACACCAAAAGACGGAGATTACCGCATCCAATCTATTTATGGTGGGTCTGAGGAAACTTATACCCCGACCCAAGCGGAACGTGACCGCGCACGCGACATATTAGATGTGCTAGACCACACACCGCTTTATGCTCGCGTAGATTTGCTACGCGGCAATGACGGCACGCTGAAACTCATCGAGCTCGAATGTATTGAGCCTTATTTATACCTCCCGCACGCCAAAGGCGAGGGCGGCGAAAATGAAGGCGCGCAGCGATTCGCGAAAGCCCTGACGGCCCGGCTCGAAAAGCTGGAAGCGGCGCGTGAGGCTTAGACTTGCTCTGGCGGCCGTACGTATGGTCAGTTACCAAACGTGTTCCAGCCTATGTCAAAGTCACGGGCGAGATTAGTTCCCGCGCGTGGGCTGTCAGTCCTGACTGGGCGGGACCCATTGTTTCGAACACCTATCCGGATGAATATCTGATAGATTATGTCCGGGTCTGGTCAAAATAGCTTATCCCGATTAAGCTAGCATTATGCCGCAGCTCAAACATGTCACCACAGACACATCGCCAGACGAAATTTTAGAGATTATCGACCGTGAGGGCGCGGTTATTATTGACGCTATTTTATCTCCTAAAGAGACGCAACAATTCGCGGAAGAGCTTGCCCCGCTTTTGGAGGCGGCGGCGCAAGGGCAGGATAGTTTTTCCGGTTTTTCGACGACACGCGTCGGGGCGCTGATTGCGCGGTCCGAAATTTGTCGGCGCATGGCCACCAATCCGCAGCTCTTGGGCATAGCCGACGGCATGCTCGGCAAATTTTCAGAGACCGTGCAGCTCTCCCTGACGCAAGCCGTCAATATTGCGCCGGGCGAAGGCTCGCAAATTCTACATCGTGATCGGGGGCTCTGGGGTGGTCATATCCCGCGCCGCATTGAGACCCAGCTCGGGACGATGATTGCGATTACAGATTTTACCCATGAAAACGGCGCAACCCGCGTTGTGCCGGGCAGCGCCCAGTGGGACGCCAAACGTCAAGCGGAGCCGCATGAAATCGCAAGCGCGGACATGAAAGCCGGCTCTATCCTCGTCTATAATGGCACGGTCATTCACGGCGGCGGGCCGAACTCAACCAATGAGCCGCGTTTGGGGGTATTGCTCCATTATACCTTGGGGTGGCTTCGCCAGCAGGAGAATATGTATCTGTCTTGCCCGCCTGAGATCGCGAAGGATTTTACGCCGCAGCTCCGCCGTCTCTTGGGCTATGCGCAAGGCTCGCCCGTGATGGGGTTTTATTCCGACCCGGACGGCGCGCGTGAATTGACCTCTCCCGAAGAGCTGTTCGGGGATGAGGTCAGCGCCGTTGGCCGCCGCGCGGGCGGCGAAGATGTTGTCAATCGGACTTTGGGCGGGTCTGGCCAAAAGGGGTAATCGTTGCCAAACCAACACCAAATAAAACGGTCCCACATGCCACCGCAAAAGACAGTGTAACGGGCTCAAACACGAAAACTGCCCCGCCGACCGCCGCAATAACAGGCACGGAAAGTTGAGAAATCGACGCCGTTGTCACAGAGAGATCGCGGAGGACATAATACCAGAGCGCGTAACCCAATCCCGACGTGACCGTACCAGATATGACCGCCAGTATAAAGCCGTGCGCTCCGGGCGGGCTTTCCGGTAAGGTCCATATAATCAGCGGTGTGATGGCAAGCAGCAGCATCGCGGCGCGCGTGAAATTCCCAGCCGTCCGCGCGAGCGCATTGCCTGCGCCTTTGCCTAAAACCGAATAAATGCCCCAGCCAACGCCTGACAGGGCCATTAACATGGCGCCGATTGTGGACGGCGCTTCAGCATTTGGCGCGAGCAGGTATATCAAACCGCCCACCGCCAAAATCAAACCACAGATTTGAAACACAGATAATCTTTCCCCGCGCGCAAAAGCGGCGGCCAACATGGTGAGTTGAACGCTCGCGAATAAGAGAAGCGCGCCAGTCCCTGTTGCGAGTTTCAAATAAGCAAAAGAGAAAAACACGCCGTAGCCACAAAGGGCAATGGCCGCAGGCCAACGTCCTGCGGGCCAACTGGTTTTGGGCCGAGATAAAATCAGCAAAACAAGCGCGCCTGAGGCAAAGCGGATCAGTGAAAACCCCCAAGGCCCTATATCGGCTCCGGTCAAGGCCAGCCGTGCCAACACAGAGTTTCCAGCAAAAGCTATGAGAACAAGGCATGTCAAAAGAGCGAGGCGCATAGCGCGAGGCCTAGCAGGCCCATTACCGGATAAACATCACAATAAAGGGAGGGGAAGGCAGGTTTTCACCGTGCGCGCAGCCCTTGATTTATGTGTGCGCAGTCGCGATATACGCGGCTTCACACGAACAAACACAGCATAAGGTTTTCCATGATCCCCGGCCAGAATTTTAACGACCGCTTAAAGGCGCAAAAAGAAGCGAAGCTTGAGATGCTCAAGCGCGCGAAAGCCAAGCAGCTGGACCCGGCGGAAAAAGCACGTCTCATGGAAGAACGCGCGAAACGGAATGCCGCCCGCGAGGCTCGCGAAGAAAAACGCAAAGAAGAGCGCAAGCGCGCAGAGGCGGAAGCCGCAGCCGAAAAAGCCGAAGAGGCCCGTAAGAAACAGCTCGCAATTGAGGCTCAGAAAAAAGCTCGAGAAGAATTAGCCAAAGCGCAAAAAGCGCGCCGCGACGCAAAATATGCCGCACGGAAAAACAAACGTCGTTAGGCGCATTTTTGAAATCAAATTGAAATCAGGCCGGACAGTTGTTCGGCCTTATTTTTTGAGCAACAGTTGTTCGCTCTTTTATGCGAGCAACATATGTTCGGCCTTTTTATTTGGGTTACAGCTTCCATCCCGTATGGAGCGCGGCGATGCCAGTGCTGTAATCCTGATAGTCAACTTTGGCGAAACCCGCTTCGCGGATCATTTCGGCAAATTGTTCCTGTTTAGGAAATTTGCGGATGCTCTCGACCAAATATTGATAGCTGTCACGATCGCCGGTCAGAACCTGTCCCAAACGCGGGATGACAGCGAAACTATAGGCATCGTAAAAGACACTGATAAATTTGGCGGGCGGTGTTGAAAATTCGAGTATGGCCAGACGTCCGCCCGGTTTCAGAACCCGCAGAAATTCCCGCAACGCTGCCATCCGGTCGGTGACATTTCGAATGCCGAATGAGATTGTGACAGCGTCAAACTGGCCGTCTTCAAAAGGCAGCATTTCCGCATTTCCACAAACCCGCGTCAGGTCCATGCCTTTGTCTTTCTCGGCATCAATGCCGGCCACCAGCATTTGATCATTAATATCGCAAATCACGGCAGAGGCGGGCGCGCCGCCGCGCCGGATACGCACCTCATCGGCCGCCGTCACGAACCGCCGCGCAATATCACCGGTCCCGCCGGCCACGTCCAAAAGCCGCTCGCCGGGCTGCGGGTTTAGCCGGGTAATGACCATGTTTTTCCAAACGCGGTGAATGCCCACGCTCATCGCGTCATTCATCAAATCATAATTGGAGGCGACGGAATCGAACACGCCTTTGACGCGGCCAATTTTCTCGGCCTCAGGAATGGTTTCAAACCCAAAATCAATGGTCTTGTCAGCCATGGTTAGCGTGTCCTGTCCCGCGTTTGGCGCGCCGCGATTTATTCAGCGGCGACAGGTAAGCTCTTATGCTGATGTGTGCGCGGCGGCAACATATTGTGACCGGTTGCAACGCCGCAGCTATTGCAATCATATTCCGATGTGCTCTGCCCCTTAAAAAAAGCGGCATCCTGTTTGAACGCGCCGACCAGATAATCGAAAACCGCGCGGATACGCATAGAGCGTTTGAGGTCTTGATGCGCTACGAGATAAAGCGATTCCATTTGAACAAAATCAGGCAAAACCCGTACCAGACCTAGATCACGGTTAAGCAGGCCGCACATGGGCAAAACGCCGATGCCGTAGCCATGAACCAACGCTTGGTCGAACGCCCAAATTGAATTGGTATTAAATGTGACCTGTTTCGGTTTGTGCATCATCTTGCCGTCGTCATCCATCAACCAGAGAGATTTCCCGTCCATGATTTGGGCAATAACGCCGTCATGCTCTGTCAGCTCTTCGGGGGTCTTCGGTGCGCCGCGCCGGGATAGATAGTCTGGCGAGGCGAATAGACCAAAACCCACCTCGGCGACTTTACGTCCGATCAAGGAGTTTTGCTCGCCGGGACTGCGCCAGCGCAGGGCAATGTCGGCTTCGCGCTGGGCGAGGTTAAAGCTCTGAAATCCGATGCCAATATCCACCAGAACATCTGGATGCTCGCGCCGGAAGTTTTGCATAACGCCCGGCAGCCAGCTTGTGCCGACGCCCTCGGTCGCGGACAGGCGGACGACGCCGGAGAGCGAGTCTTCTAATGTGGCGGAGGAGCGGTCAATAGCGGAGGCCTCATCCTGCATACGCCGAATGTGGTCGAGCATGGATTGCCCGAAATTTGTTGGGACCAGTTGACCGCTTTCCCGCTTGAGGAGCGAGGTTCCGAAATGGTCTTCCAGTGCGCGAATCCGCCGCCCAACCGTGGGTTGGCTCATGCCGAGGGCGCGGCCCGCCGCCGTCAAAGAACCGGCTTCCGCAACGGCGAGGAATATAGGGTAATCAGACCAATTTTTCATACAGAACTGTATATCTTGCCCGTCAAGAAAGTCAATTCCATACGAAAATGTTTGCGAAAGCTCAGTCTGGCTAGGTTATTCTCGCCAGAACCTCAAATTTCGACCGATAGAAAACAGACTAGGCGCCCGCTTCTATCGCAAAGGTTAAGCCGGCATGGGATTGTAGTCGATCCAACAGCGCATCTGCCATGGCGGGGGCGGGTGTCATCACGCCGCCTTTGCCTTTGACATCTTTAACAAGGGTCAATGCCGCTTCCGCGATCATTTTGGAGGTTGAACCATATCCCGGGTCTTTGTCACCTTTGACCGATGTGATGATACGTGTGCCATTCGGCGCATCCGCGACAAACATGACATCATATGAGCCGTTCTCCCGCTCGTCCTTGGACGGGCCTTCACCCGGCTTTGGCGGGTTGTCTCCAAAGGCGTTAGATTTGGCCATGCCCTTGGCGAGTTGCTCGCCTTTTTCGCCCGGTCCAGTCAGAACCATTTCGCCATATTGAAAATCGCGGCCATATTTATACCCCATCAACGCATTGGAGCGGTGGACGTTTTTCGTGTTGATGCTGGCCATGATAAACGGGGTCGCCCAGCTGCCGAGGTCTGCCTCTTCCATGGGTTTATGGATAGGCGGTTGGTCCGCACCTGCCTCCGGCGAAAGGGAGAACGGGTCTTTTAACCACCCTAGAATTTCTGGCTGTGTCTGCGCGCGCTTCATCGTTTCCATAAAGCTGGCGGCGGTCCCGCCAGAGAAGGTTCCCTTCATTCCGCGCACGCGGCATCGCACACGCTG
>CAZSKH010000024.1:0-9073 GCA_964607395.1 uncultured Algimonas sp. | reverse complement strand
GCCACGTCTCCGGATATACCCATTTCGCCGGCAACGGTTTGAAGCTTCTCAGCATTGCGGCCCGCCATGGCCCATTTTAAATCGGACCCTGCATATTCTGCCTGCAAATATTCCGCGACAAGGCGTCCTGTGAAACCGGAGGCGCCGTAAATGATGATATCGAACTCGCGATCGGACATAAAGAAGCTTTCTGTAAAAGATATTAATTTACTTACGGCACAACGGGGCCGACAGACTTTTCTATCAATCGGTGCCAAATCGCGAGGACGGGCGCGCCAAGTTCCAGCGCCATGCCGAGCATCGCCCGAGCTGGAGGCGCGCCAAGTTCAAAATAGCTAATCAGGCGGGCCAATCCGCCTATGAAAATGGCGAGGATCAGAATTCGCAAAACCGTCCCGCGCGTATCGATATCTCCCAAGACATACCAAATCCCGAGAAAGAGGGAGAGGTAATAGCCGCTGAGATAGCGGTATTGATTGTCGAGCCCCGCGCTGACGACAACGCCTTCATTATTGGCCGCCGCGCCGCCAAATATCCCCGTCACCGCAAAGAAGAGCGGGATGAGGGAGAGGATCATGAGGATGATTTTAAATGAATTTCGCATAAGGCTTTATTCCTTGATGTTGGTGTGGCTTCAACCCTTCATCTTTTGATAAGCAGGGTGCAGGAAAATTGGGACCTTAGGGCAAAGGTGGATAGGGCATGCGCGCCAGATCCGTTTCATGCAGGCTCGTCACATACATCTGCCCGTCAAAGACTATCGCCCCCGTCGCATCGTGATAGGCGCCCGATGGGTCTTGGAAAGTGCGGAGCACATTTCCATTCCGGTCCAGCTGAACGATATGTCCGTAATGTTCTGCCTTGGGCCGCATCGCTGGCGGTAATCGCATGGCAAGTTTCCGCGCTGCGGGTCTGCCTGCATTTGCATCGAGCCAGTCAGAGCGCGGGGAGATTATCCCCAAAAGATAGGTCGGGTCTCCATTTGCTGAGGGAGGTCCGGGATTAATATTATCCGGAAAGCCCGGAAGGTTGGCGATCCATTCCGTCATGCGCCCTGTCTGGGGGTCAATTTTCAACACGCGATATCGTCCCGTTTCATTGACCAAAACGCTGCCATCGGGATGCATGGCAACGCCGTTGGGGAACACAAGGCCTTTGGCGATGGTCCGGGTTTGGCGCGTGCGCGGATGATAGGCCAGAACGCGGCCCGTGCCTTTGCTCTCCATAATTTCAAGCAACGACGCCGCCATGGTTGTGCCATTGTCCTCCGCCCCGAATTTTGTTGAGGCATCAGAAAAATAAATAATGCCGTTCTCGGCAATATCTAAATCATCAGCATATAGAATGGGCGTGCCGTCAACCTCGTCGGTCAAGGTTTTCAGCTCGCCGCTTTCTGTTAAGGACAGCAAGCCTTTATGGGCGTCGGCAATATATAGGATGCCGTTAGAGACTTCGATACCCAGAGGGACGCCGCCGGTATTCGCAACAATCTCAACCTGCTTTGTTGCGGGATGAATGCGCGTAATGTCGCCCGTTTGGGAGGTCGCATAGATCATCCCGTTCAGAACCGCCGCATCTTCTGGCCCGACGCTTTTACCGACGGATATACGTTCTAGATTCGCGAGCTCAGTATTAGGTTCGAACGCGCCAACATAGCCAGCATTTTTCGGTGCCTCCCAAACGGCGGGGTTAATAGCAACCGGCGCAAAGCCCAAATATCCGATAAGACCTGCGAGGGGTAGACCAAGGCCGAGGATAAATTTTTTCATAGTCAAACGGCCTTATTCATTCGGTTCGCTATCAAATCATCGACAACACCGGGGTCTGACAGCGTCGACGTATCACCGAGATTATCGAAACTATCTTCCGCGATTTTGCGTAAGATACGCCGCATGATTTTTCCCGAACGTGTCTTCGGCAATCCCGGCGCGAATTGAACGAGATCAGGACTGGCGATAGGGCCGATGTCTTTGCGGACATGTTTGACGAGCTCCGCGCGCAACGCATCATCATCGGCGCTGCCCGGGATTGTCGTCACATAGGCGTAAATGCCTTGGCCCTTAATATCGTGGGGATACCCAACAACGGCAGCTTCGGCAACGGCCGCATGAGAGACCAGCGCGCTTTCAACTTCGGCCGTGCCCATGCGGTGACCCGACACATTAATGACGTCATCGACCCGTCCGGTAATCCAATAAAATCCATCTTCATCGCGGCGGCAGCCATCGCCCGTGAAGTAATTACCGGGATAAGCGCTGAAATAGGTCTCTGCGAACCGTTTGTGGTCGCCGTAAACCGTTCGCATCTGGCCGGGCCAGCTGTTTTTGATGATGAGGTTCCCTTCGGTCGCGCCTTCTAATTCATGTCCGTCCGCATCAACTAGGGCAGGCTCAATACCGTAAAAGGGCAAGCTCGCACTGCCCGGCTTCATCGGCGTGGTTCCCGGCAAAGGCACAATCATCGCCCCGCCGGTTTCCGTCTGCCACCAGGTGTCCACAATCGGGCAGCGGGTTTCGCCGACAACATTAAAATACCAATCCCACGCTTCGGGATTGATCGGCTCGCCGACGGTCCCGAGCAATCGCAGACTTTTGCGGGATGCCGCTTTAACGGGTCCGTCACCCTCACGCATCAAGGCGCGAATGGCTGTCGGGGCTGTGTAAAATAGCGAGACTTGATGTTTGTCGCAGACTTGCCAAAAACGTGACGCATCGGGATAGGTCGGGATGCCTTCAAACATCAGGGTGGTCGCGCCATTGGCTAGCGGGCCGTAAACAATATAAGTATGTCCGGTGACCCAGCCGACATCGGCGCTACACCAATAGACATCATCTTCTTTCAAATCGAAAACAGCCTCGTGGGTCAAGCTCGCCCAAACGAGATAACCGCCCGTGGTATGTAATACGCCTTTGGGTTTTCCGGTCGAGCCGGAGGTATATAAAATAAACAGGGGATCTTCGGCGTTCATGGGCTCAGGCGGGCAATCATCCGAAACTTTTTCCAACGCGTCGTGCAGCCAGATATCGCGGTCCGCATCCCACCCAATATCTGCGCCCGTGCGCTGAACGCAGAGGACGGTTTTGACGGGCTTACCGACCTTGGCCGCAATCTCGCAGGCGGCGTCGCAATTAACCTTCAGCGGCACGCGCTTTGTCCCGCGCAGGCCTTCATCCGCGGTGATGACAAAGCTGCTGTCGCAATCGGTAATGCGCCCCGCCAACGCGTCAGGCGAAAATCCGCCAAAGACAACGGAATGCACAGCGCCAATCCGCGCGCAGGCCAGCATAGCAAAGGCCGCTTCTGGGATCATCGGCATATAGATTGTGACGCGGTCGCCTTTCTTTACGCCGCGCGACTTCATGACATTGGCGAAGCGGCAGACCATCAGGTGCAGCTCTTTATATGTCAGGGTCAGAGACTCGCTCGGACTATCGCCTTCCCAGATAATCGCAGGCTTTTCTCCGCGTGTTTTCAAATGGCGATCCAAACAATTTTCTGTCACGTTTAAAACACCATCCGCATACCATTTCACATGCAGATCATCTGTGTTCCAAGACACATCTTTGATTTGTGTCGGGGCGCTTATCCAGTTCAAACGCTTCGCCTGTTCTCCCCAAAACCCCTCCGGGTCTTTAATCGACCGGTCATAGGCCGCTTTATAGTCGGTGGGCGAAAGGTTGGCTTTGGCCGCAAAGTCTTTGGGGACGGGGTGGGCGATGTCGGTCATGAGATTTCCTGTGATACTCAATGAGGAAGAGGCGTTCAGCAGGGATGCTGGCAACGGGCGCAGGCGTCAAGTGGCTGGGCGGCCTCAATTGACTTGACCACGGATAAAAGTGAACGCTATTCAGTAAATCTGACATTCGGTTCAGGAGAGACCCATCCCCAAATTCAAATCCAAAACGATTGCATCATCTGACCGTTTTCAAGAAAATCGCGCGGATATGCTTTCGCTGATTGATGATCTGGCCGCACTGAACGCGCGGGCGCCTGCGCTCTCGGCGTCGAAAAGGGCTCGGTTTGAAAAACGTGGGCAGCTCTTGCCGCGCGAGCGTCTCGCGCGATTGCTAGATCCGGGATTGCCCTTTTTGGAAATCGGTAATTTGGCTGGATATCTTCTCGACACTTCGGTTGAAGAAAAATCCATTCCGGGCGGGACGATTATTGGCGGTGTTGGCTATGTCTCCGGAACGCGCTGCGCGATTGTTGTTGACGATAGTGGGATTCGGGCCGGGTCGCTGACGACAGCGGGCGGTTGGCGGTTAGAGCGCATGCAGCAGATCGCATTGAAACAGAAACTGCCCTTTATTCATTTGGTCGAAAGTGCAGGCGGCGATTTGCTCAACTATACGGTTGAGAGCTTCATTCACGGCGGGACACTCTTTGCGAATTTGGCGCGGCTGTCCAAAGCGGGCCTTCCGGTGCTCGCAATTTTGCACGGATCTTCGACGGCTGGCGGGGCCTATATGCCGGGGCTTTCGGATTATGTTGTCGGCGTGAAAAAACGTGGCCAAGCTTATCTCGCGGGGCCGCCTTTGCTGAAAGCCGCGACGGGTGAAATCGCGAGCGCTGAAGAGCTGGGCGGCGCGGACATGCATGCGACCACATCTGGCTTGGTTGATTACCTTGCGGAAGATGACGGTGAAGCTGTGTTGACGATGCGCGAGGTCGTTGGCAGATTGGGGTGGAAAGATCACTCCGAAAAGATGGCCTATGAAAACCCGGGTCTGGCGATTGATGAAATAGCCGGAGTTGTCTCTATTGATTATCGCAAACCCTATGATGTGCGCGAGGTCATCGCGCGCCTGGTTGATGGGTCTGATTTCACAGATTTCAAACCCGCTTTCGGCGTATCCACGGTTTGCATCCAAGCCAGCATTTTTGGACAGGCCGTCGGCATCATTTCTAACAACGGACCCATTGATCCCAACGGCGCGACGAAAGCCGCGCAATTTATTCAATTAATGGATCAAGCGGGAACGCCGCTCCTATTTTTACAAAACACAACGGGTTATCTCGTTGGCAAGGCCTATGAACAGGCGGGTATGATTAAGCATGGCGCGAAAATGATACAGGCTGTCACCAATGCTGATGTGCCGCGCATCACCTTGATGATTGGCGCGAGTTTCGGCGCCGGGAATTACGGAATGTGCGGACGCGGCTATGACCCCGATTTTGTCTTTAGCTGGCCGAACGCCAAGACGGGCGTGATGGGCGGAGAGCAAGCCGCCACTGTTATGGAGATTGTCGCAGACGCTCAAGCCGCCCGTGCGGGCGTTACGCAGGATGCTGAAAAACGCGCGGCGCAACGCGAAAAACTAACTGATATTTTCGACAGCCAGTCCGGCGCTTTTTATACGTCTGGCCACCTCTTAGACGACGGCGTGATTGACCCGCGCGATACGCGCAAACTCTTGGGACTTTTGCTGCCCATCGTGATGGAAGCTAAAACGCGCGAGCTAAGGCCCAACTCATTTGGGGTGGCGCGGTTATGAGCTTTACCTCTGTTCTGATTGCGAATCGCGGCGAAATTGCTTGCCGCATCATTCGCACCCTCAAAGATTTGGGTTTGCGCTCTGTCGCCGTGTATTCCGACGCAGACCGAGATGCGCCGCATGTGAAGCTGGCGGATGTGACCGTGCATATCGGGGCCTCTCCAGCTGCGGAGAGCTATCTATCTATCGAAAAAATTATTGCCGCTGCAAAATCCAGCGGCGCCGAGGCCATCCATCCGGGATATGGGTTTCTATCTGAAAATGCGGAGTTTGCGCAGAGCTGCGCGGAGGCCGGGCTAATTTTTATCGGGCCGTCGCCGGATGCGATAAATTTGATGGGGGATAAGGCCGCCGCGAAACGTCATATGATTGAGGCCGGCGTTCCGGTCTTACAGGGATATCAAGCCGAAAATCAGGATGATGCGACCCTCCTCAAAGAAGCCAAAAATATGGGCTTCCCGCTTATGGTCAAAGCCGCCGCAGGTGGAGGCGGGCGCGGGATGCGATTGGTATCAAAAGCGGGTGATTTGCCGGAAGCAATTTCGGCGGCCCGCGCCGAAGCGCTGTCGGCTTTCGGGTCAGACATTCTCATTCTGGAACGAGCGGTTATCCGTCCGCGCCATGTCGAAATTCAGGTTTTTGGCGATTCGCATGGCAATATTATCCATCTGGGTGAACGAGATTGTTCGGTCCAGCGGCGTCATCAAAAAGTTCTGGAAGAAGCGCCTTGTCCCGTCATGTCGGAAGGCTTGCGCGCGCAGATGGGGGAGGCCGCCGTCAAGGCCGCGCGGTCAGTCGATTATGTCGGCGCTGGCACGGTGGAGTTTTTATTGGATGCCAGCGGTGATTTCTTTTTTCTCGAAATGAACACCCGCTTGCAGGTTGAACACCCGGTTACAGAATTGGTTACGGGATTAGATCTGGTCGCGCTACAAATATGCGTTGCTCAAGGCCAAGTTTTGGGCGTGACTCAAGAAGATGTGAGCCTTTGCGGTCACGCGATTGAAGCGCGCCTCTATGCAGAAAATCCGTCGCAAGATTTTCTCCCCGCCACAGGCCGTGTTGAGCGTCTCTCTCGGCCTGAGGGCGTTCGCTTTGATAGCGGCGTCGAGACGGGCTCTGATGTCTCGCCTTTCTACGATCCGATGATTGCAAAGATTATTGCCTCGGGTCTCGACAGGGAAACTGCGCGGCGGAAATTGGTGCAAGCTTTAAACGACACTGTGTTGTTTGGCGTGCCTACCAACAGACAGTTTTTAATTGATGCCTTAAATGCGGATGCCTTTATTTCGGGCGAGGCGACGACAGCGTTCATTGAGGAGTCTTTCAAAGCGGAAGATTTGGCGGCGAGGCCTTTAACGGATGAGGTGGCCGCGATGGCGGCGCTCACTCAATATTTGTCTATGCAATCTTGTCTGGCGGCAAGTATCCCGCAGGATATCCTGGGATGGTCCAGCGCACATCCACTCCCGCATCCATTTGAATATGACGGCAGGCGCGTCGAGGTGACGTCCGTTGGCCCTCAAGTCTATAATATTAGATCTGGTGACTTTCATCAGGATGTGCGGGTTGAAAATTGGTCGATTGGACAGGCGCAATTTAATATAAACTCAGGCCGCAAGACAGTAAATTATCATAGTTTAAATTCGTCAGATATTTTACTCCAGATTGGCCCCGCCACTTATCAATTAACAAATAGCTACGCTGTCCCCGTTGCGCAGGAAGCCGCGATTGGCGAGGGCGATATTATTGCACCTCTGCATGGCGCTTTGACTCAAGTCTTTGTCACGTCCGGAGACAAGGTGAAGCTTGGGACGCGGCTGGCGGTTGTTGAGGCTATGAAAATGCAACATGATATTTTGGCAGATATGGCGGGCACGGTTGAAGAGGTGTTTGCGAAGGCCGGAGGCCAAGTTGCGGCGAATGCGCCCTTATTCAAACTCAAGACTTAGCCTGTCACAAAGCGTCGTCCGCGCGGTAGGCGGTCTCGAAGTTCGCGCGCCAGATCGACATCTGCGGGCACAAGATCGAGCTCTAATATCTTATCGGGCCAAATCCATTTCGTAGATTGGCCTTCTTTGGCGCGCACAAATCCATCCCATTGGCGACACAAAAATAGCGGCATGAGGAGGTGAAACTCCGGATAGGCGAAACTCGCGAAGGAGAATGGTTGCAGGCAGCTCTCGCAGGGCTCAACATTTAACTCTTCAAATAATTCCCGCCGCACGGCTTGTTCGGGCGACTCATGGGCCTCGACTTTGCCGCCCGGAAACTCCCACCGTCCGGCATGATCTTTGCCATTTGGTCGCTGCGCCATCAGCACGCGCCCATCGGTGTCAATCAAAGCGCAGGCCGCAACGAGGAGTGTTTCTTTAGGAGCGGTAGTCGGCATTGATATCAATATAGCTATGGGTCAGATCGCAGGTGTAAACTGTGGCATTGCCGTCGCCGAGACCGAGGTCCAGACGAATGACGATTTCAGCGTTTTTCATATAGCTTGCGCCGAGTTCTTCTTTGTAACACGCCGCTGGTTGTCCGCCTTCGGCCAGCACATGCGGGCCGATCCAAATTGAAAGCGTGTCTCTATCCGCGGGCTCACCCGCTTTTCCGACGGCCATAACAATCCGGCCCCAATTCGCGTCTTCGCCTGCGATGGCGGTTTTTACTAGCGGGGAATTGGCAACACTCATCCCGATGCGGTGAGCGGAAACATCAGAGACTGCACCTGTGACTTGGATTGTCACGAATTTTGAAATGCCCTCGCCGTCTTTGACGATTTGCTGAGACAGGTCGAACAACACGTCATGAAGCGCTTCCCGAAAATCCGCCAAGGCTGGGTCATCCGCCCGCGTGATCTCTGCATGTTTTGCGGCCCCGCTCGCCATCAAGAGCAAAGTGTCAGAGGTGGAGGTGTCGCTATCGACGGTGATCGAATTAAATGTCGACCCAACGCCTGCATTCAGCAGCTCTTGCAAGACAGATTGCGGCAGTTTCGCATCCGTCGCGACATAGGCCAGCATGGTTGCCATATCGGGCGCGATCATGCCGGAGCCTTTGGCAATGCCGTTTATTGTAACCGTCGTGTCGCCAATTTTCGCCGTGACTGTTGCGCCCTTGGGGTGCGTATCCGTTGTCATAATCGCGCGGGCAGCGGCTTCCCAGCCATCCGCTTGGAGGTTCATTTTATAAAACTGAACGACAAGTTTGTTCGCGTCTAATGGAACCCCAATAACGCCCGTCGACGCAATTTGAATTGCGTTGGGTTCAATACCAAAAGCGTAACCCGCTCCATGTGCTGTGTCGACAACGGCGTCTTTTCCTTTTTGTCCAGCAAAGACATTTGCAGTGCCGGAATTTACAATAACGCATCGTTCGCCATCTGTTTCCACCCTCAGAGCTTTACGCGACCAGTCCACGGGCGCACCGGGGCAGGCATTTTTTGTGAAGACCCCTGCGATCTGCGTGCCGGGCTGACCTAGCAAAACCCATAAATCGGTTCGGCCTCTATATTTAATACCGGCTTCTGCCGTCGCCATTTCAAACCCTGCCAAAGGCGGAAGGCTCGGGAATTTTTCGGG
>CAZSKH010000023.1:11229-15031 GCA_964607395.1 uncultured Algimonas sp. | reverse complement strand
GCTTATCAGCTTTATGGCCTAACTCATGCGTCATCGTCATGACGCCGCCGCTATTGGCGCCCACCCCGAAAATAAGCGCCAGAACGGCCCACCACGGCAGGTCTTGCGTTCCCACAAACACGACAAAGGATAGGAAGAGCGCAATCGCGATATAGACCATGGCGTGAACAGTGATCCGGTAGTAATTATCGGCCATCATCGCATAGACGACTTCTTCCGGTGGATTATGCGGATCTTCCCCCATGATCAGGTCCATGATCGGCGTGAAAATATAGAAAAAGAGCGCCGGAATTAGCGTCACAAGCGGGTTATTGCCCAAGGCGAAATAGAGCCAGATCGATGAGAGTGAAACGGCTGGCGAGATCAGAATGAGCCAATACATATGGCGTTTGTGATCGGTATAAATGATCTCTGCGCCATCATCGCTCGTCGCTGTAAAACTGGTCATGCTGCGGCTCCCTCGCTTAAAGTCTGAAACGGAATGCAAAGCTCGGCCATAGGACCCAGCGCCTCCAAAATGAGCGTCACTTTTTCGACCACATAAGGCCCGTCTATAGAGTGAAAAACGCGGCGGCCAACTTTGCGGGACTTTGTGATGCGGGCCTGTTCCAGCGTCATCAGGTGCCGGGAGATCACAGAGCGATCTTGTGACAGCCCCGCTGCAATTGTGCCAACATCGCAGGTCCCCAAAAGGATCAGCTTTTTGACGATCTGAACCCGCGTGCTATCCGTCAGCGCTTTTAGGAAACGCGTGTCGAGCACGGCAATCGCCGCCTCCGCCATCGCTTTATGCTCGCGTGACTCACTTTGATTATCTTGTTCCATGTGGGCATATGTGCACACAAATGCACATAAAAAAACAATCGTTTGTGCATAGGCGGTAAAACGCGATGAATTTGCCAAAGATCTGAATTGCCCTTAGCGTCCACGAAAAATTCTCGGGGAATAATCATGGTTCAGGACATTAGCGCATCCATAGAAGCCTGCGCGGCGCATTACGGCGAGGATGCGGATGCGGTTCGCGACTACCTGACCCAAGGCCAAGCGCGCGCCCTCGCCCTTCCTAACCGAGGGCCTTTGCGCTTTGACGCCGACGGCAATGTGCATCCAGCTATTCTGGATGCCTATGCGGAATATGGATTTTACGTCTTTGAAAACGCCATTCGCGCTGAGGAATTAGCGGACCTGCAATCCGATATGGCCGATATGCGAGAGCGGTTTCCCGTCCATATGGGCGCGGAGACGGACGCGCAGGGCCGCCCCGCGTTAGGTTCAAACAATAAAGCTATGGCCCTGCAATGGGCGCGGCCTTTGTCTGACCCCTTGGGCGGAACGGATCTTGCCAATGGGCGGCATCAGGTGAAATTATTTGAACCCAAGGCGAAATCTGACGCCCCTGCCGCCGCGCCCTTTTATCTGGCGGGGTCACTGCAATTCTCTCCCGCTTGCTTGCGGCTCTATGCGCATCCCGGTTTGATGAAAGTCGCCGAAGCCATAAACGGCGCGGATTTCACACCCTTCCACGAGGGGCTATTTATCAAAGATGCTGGCCTCGGCGCGGCGGTGTCTTGGCATCAGGACGGCGACACACATTGGGACAATCCCGATTTTGACGCAGACATTCACGGCTTTAACTTCATGGGCCAAATATACGGTAGCACCGCCGTCAATGGCGTGTGGGTGGTGCCCGGATCGCACAGGGATGGCCGTGCCGACATCGTAAAAATGGTGGCTGAGGCGGGGACAGAACGCCTGCCCGACGCGGTACCGATTATCTGTAATCCGGGAGACGTGGTCATTAATAACCGCCAACTCGTTCACGGCTCATTCGCCAATACGGGGTTTGAGCGCCGCGTCACAGCAAATTTCGGATTCCATCGCCGCAGTTCCGTGTTGAATGTGAAAGGCGCAGGCATCCACGCCGAAGCCGCCGTTTTTGATGCGGATTTCATCAAAGAACGGTCACAAGTTATGGGCTTGGCAATCGCCGCAAGACGGCAGCGTTTCCCGGATGAGGCTCCGCATGATTATAAGCCGCTGGCCGATGTGCAGGATGAGTTTGAATATGATGCGGCTGCACAGGCCGCATTGTTGGATTATAACCTCATGGATTTGAGTATTTAGTGTGCAGCGTTACACCTGCGTTAATGGCTGTCCAAAATGGATTGTCTCCAACGGGTTAAGTCGTCGGGCTGTTCGAGATAGTTCTCGACCGATAGCGGAATCTCTATCCAATCCGCTTTTCGCTTTGTCCAAAGATGCGCAACGGGTTCTAGTGTTTCGCTCCTGTCGAGAACCCCGCCTTTGACTGTGATATTTTCCGGAGAATTTGAGGACTGGTGGTATATCCGCGTGCCGCACTCAGAACAGAAATAGCAAGATGTGGTCGCGCCGCTATGGGCTGGGCGTTTGTAGACACTTAGATTTCCAGAAATCGTAACATCCCGCGGATTCAGAGGGACCGAAATTGCGAATGCGGACGCTGACTGTGCCTGACATTCAGTACAGTGACAAATATAGCAGACGAAGTTTTGCGTTTGGATTTTTAGCGAAACTTGCCCGCACTGACAGCTTCCTGTTTTGGACATCACCAATCCCGCACTTTTCCGCGATTACTCTTAATCTCACTCCGCCGTTTCTGTTTTTTCACAGCACGTTTTTGACTGCTGTAACTCGGGCGGGATTTTATGCGCGGCGGGTTAACATAAACTGCTTTTCGCAAGAGCGATTGTAGGCGGCGAATGGCGTCCTCGAGATTGCGGGCCTGACTGCGGTGGGTCTGGGCTTTGATGACGACGACAAAATCATCCGTAATGCGGCTGTCCCGAAACTTCGAAATTCGCCGCCGATAAGTTTCATTGATATGAAATGCATTGAGATCACAGCGGAGTTGCACCGCCGAGTTTGTTTTGTTCACGGATTGCCCACCCGGACCGGACGCCCGAATGGCAGAGGTTTCAATCGCGTGTGGCGGGACGGAAAACCGTTTATCTATGTAAAGGTCTTTATCCATCCGCCCCTAGCCAGAAATGGCCGCTTTGATTGCGTCGAGCGCGGCTTCGGCATTCTCGGGCTGACTTCCGCCTGCTTGCGCCATGCCGGGTTTACCGCCCCCCCGTCCGCCGACTTTCGCAGCGCCTGCATTGACGAGATCAGAGGCGGAATGTGTCGCTTGCACATCATCAGAGACGGCTACTGCCACAGCGACTTTACCGCCGTCACGCGCCACAAAAGCGACAATGCCAGAGCCCAATTGAGCGATTTGTTGGTTGAGCATCGCGCGCAAGTCTTTGCCGGAGACCCCATCAAACACACGGCCTAAGAAATTGATACCATTGATCTCTTCGGGACCGGAAGCTGCACCGCCGCCGCCGAGCGCGAGTTGCTTCTTGGCCTCAGACAGGGCTTTTGGCACTTCATGATGCCTTACGCGATTTGCTTCGGACAGGTCTTTTTCCAGCTGCTTGCGTTCCGCCATCAGCGCCTCAATCCGAGACGGGACATCTTCGAGTTTGGTTTTAAACAGGTCTGCCGCCTGACGCGCGAGGCCGGCCTGCGTTTCCAGATATTGACGCGCGGCTTCGCCAGATACGGCTTCGACCCGGCGAATACCGGCGGCCACTGCGCCCTCGCCTGTGATTTTAAACAATGCGATATCACCTGTGCGGTCGACATGGGTTCCGCCGCAGAGTTCAACAGAATATGCGTTTGGACTATCGTCGAGCGGATCGCCCAATGATAGCACCCGAACCTCATCACCATATTTCTCCCCGAACAGCGCAACAGCGCCCGCTGCAATCGC
>CAZSKH010000023.1:0-11219 GCA_964607395.1 uncultured Algimonas sp. | reverse complement strand
TCATGAGTTTCGTATCAGCAGGTTTATTCTGCTGAATGATAGCATTCACTTCAGTTTCAACTTTGGCTAGCTCTTCGCGCGTGATCGCAGCGCCGTGGCTTATGTCGAAACGAATACGCTCCCCGTCGACCATTTGGCCCTTTTGCGCGACATGTTCGCCGAGCACGCGGCGCAGGGCTTCGTGAAGCAAATGCGCGGCAGAATGGTTCTGTTTGGTTTTCTCGCGATTATCTGCATCGACGGAAAGTTGCGCTACGTCACCGACTTTTACTGTGCCGGACAGCTTGCCTATATGTGCGTGCAAATCACCTGCACGTTTTTGAACGTCAGAGATTTCGATACGCGCGCCATTCTCAAATGTCGCAACGCCTTTATCACCGGCTTGTCCACCGCTTTCGGCATAGAATGGGGTTTCGCGTGTGATAAAGACGACATCGCCATCTGTCGCTTCCTCCACCGCGACATCATTTTGGATCAAGGCGACAATGCCTTGCCCGCCTGACAAATTATCATACCCAGTAAACGTCGTGGCGCCGTCTTTTTCTAACAGCTCTTTGAAAAGGTCATCGGCACCTGCACTGACGAATTTTCCGCCATCAGCTTTGGATTGCGCCTTTTGCTCCTCCATCGCCGTAGCAAACCCGTCGGTATCCACATCAATACCTTTGACTCGCAAGGCGTCCTGCGTGAGATCGAGGGGGAAACCATAGGTGTCATAAAGCGTGAAGGCTGTGCGGCCGTCGAGTTTATCGCCTGCGGACAGGTCTTTGACGGCATCCTCCAACAGCGCCGTGCCGCGGCCCAATGTGCGGCGGAAGCGGATTTCTTCTTGTTCAAACACACTTTGAATATTGGCCTGAGCGCGGCCAAGCTCTGAATAGGCGGCGCCCATTTCATCTAAGAGCGTCGGGACCAAACGGTGCATGAGCGGGTCTTTCGCGCCGAGCAAATGTGCATGGCGCATGGCGCGGCGCATGATACGGCGCAGCACATAGCCCCGGCCCTCATTAGACGGCGAGACGCCATCCGCCATGAGGAAAGAACAACTGCGCAAATGATCTGCAATGACGCGGTGACTAAATTTCGCTTCGCCTTGCGGCTTTACGCCCGTCAGCTCAACGGAGGCCCCGATAAGGGTTTGGAAAAGATCGGTGTCGTAATTATCATGTTTCCCTTGGAGGATGGCGGCTGTGCGCTCCAATCCCATGCCTGTGTCGATAGACGGTTTCGGGAGGTCTATCTGGGTGCCATCGGCGCGGCGCTCATATTGCATGAAAACGAGATTCCAGATTTCGATGAACCTATCGCCGTCCTCATCCGGAGATCCGGGAGGTCCGCCTGGAATATCAGGTCCATGGTCAAAGAAGATCTCAGAACACGGCCCGCAAGGGCCCGTATCGCCCATCGCCCAGAAATTATCATTTGTCGCAATACGGATAATACGATCATCCCGCAGGCCCGCAATTTTCTTCCACAGATCGAAAGCGACATCATCCGTGTGATAGATTGTGACCAGGAGCTTCTCTTTAGGAAAGCCGAAATCTTCAGTCACGAGTTTCCAAGCATGCTCAATCGCTTCGGCCTTGAAATAATCACCGAAACTGAAATTGCCGAGCATCTCGAAGAATGTGTGGTGGCGCGCGGTATAACCGACATTGTCGAGGTCATTATGTTTGCCGCCAGCACGCACGCATTTTTGCGAGGTTACCGCGCGTGGATAGTCAGGCGTTAGCGCGCCCGTGAACCAGTCTTTAAACGGCACCATGCCCGCATTCACAAACAGCAGCGTCGGATCATTATCCGGCACGAGAGGCGAACTAGGCGCGACCGTATGGCCGGCGCGGTCAAAATAGCTCAGGAATTGTGAGCGAATATCAGCAAGAGAGGTCATAGAGACAATCCATAAAAGGAATGCCCCATATAGAAAGAGCGCCTGGCAGTGCCAAGCGCTCTTTTGGTTGGAAATGTTCGTCGTTTACAGCCGGGGAGCCATAAACCTGCGGGGACAGCCCTGAGGGAACGCCAAAGGGAACAAACGACAGGAGTCTATTTTCGGGTAGAAACTGCCTTGGGATCAATCCAACCGATATAACAATCGATAGGCTTTAAGCGCCGATGGCTGCCGGAGCCTCACCCTCATCTTCGACCTGCTCAGCTTTCGGCATCAGCAGTTCTTCTTCGATTAAGCCTTCATTCATGCGAATTTTACGCTCAATTTCGTCCGCCATTTCCGGATTTTCTAACAAGAACTTACGGACGTTCTCACGGCCTTGGCCAATACGCTCATCACCGTAAGAATACCAAGATCCAGATTTCTCAACGACTTCAGCCTTTACGCCAAGATCAATGATCTCGCCTGTTTTGGAAATGCCTTCGCCATACATGATGTCAAATTCAACCTGACGGAATGGCGGGGCCACCTTGTTCTTGACGACTTTGACGCGGGTCTGGTTGCCAATCACCTCGTCGCGATATTTGATCGCGCCAATCCGGCGAATGTCGAGGCGGACGGAAGAATAAAATTTCAGTGCATTGCCGCCTGTTGTCGTTTCAGGAGAGCCATACATCACGCCAATTTTCATCCGAATTTGGTTGATGAAGATAACCATACAGCCCGATTTGGAAATCGACCCGGTCAGTTTCCGAAGCGCTTGGCTCATCAAGCGAGCCTGCAAGCCCGGCAGGCTGTCGCCCATATCGCCTTCAAGCTCTGCGCGCGGCGTCAGAGCCGCAACAGAATCGACGACTAGAATATCAACTGCGCCAGAGCGCACCAATGTATCGGCAATTTCGAGTGCTTGCTCGCCTGTATCCGGTTGCGCAATCAGCAGCTCATTGACGTCGACGCCAAGCTTAGCCGCATAGACAGGATCCAGCGCATGTTCCGCATCAATAAAGGCCGCAACGCCCCCTGCTTTCTGACACTCCGCAATCGCGTGTAATGTCAGTGTGGTCTTACCGGAGCTTTCCGGACCATAAATTTCAATCACACGGCCCTTCGGCAAGCCGCCTATACCCAGCGCAACGTCAAGGCCAATAGAGCCTGTTGAGATCGCTTCGATATCCATTGTGGACTTATCGCCCAATTTCATCACCGAATTTTTGCCAAAGGCACGGTCGATTTGTGAGAGCGCGGCATCAAGCGCTGCGCTTTTATCTTTGTCTGACGCCTTTTCGACGACGGTAAGAGGTGTTCTGTTTCTCGCCATGAGATTAACTCCAGTAAAACCGACGGAGCCCTTCGCCGGTTCGTGTAGTTACGGCTGTAATCGGACTGCCGTTGTTCACTATGTTTCACATTTGTTCTCATCGTTCAAGTAAAAAGAACAAAAAAAGAACAGCTATAGAAATCCCATGTTTACGGGGCTAAACCCTAGGCAACCTCACCGATCTCGGACTTCACCTTCTCAGCCAGCTCCGCAAATGTGAAAGGCTTAGGCAGGAAGGTCACATCCGGTTCTTCAGATAAAAGGTCCGAAAACTCCTCCTCCGCATAGCCGGAAATAAACACGATTCGCGCGTCGCCCAAAAGCTCTCGTCCGGCCCGGAGCAGCGATGGACCATCCATCCCCGGCATGACGACATCGGAAATCATCATATCAAACGGCACATCGGTCTCTTCTAAAATCTCCAGCGCCTCCTCCCCGTCCTCGGCTTCAATCACGCGGTAGCCTTTCTTACGCAGAGCCTTGGCGGCAATGCCGCGAACAGAGGCCTCGTCTTCGACAAAGAGAATATTTCCCTGCCCGGCCAAATCTGCCGGTTTCCGCGCTGGCATTTTAACTTTCTCCTCAGCCGCAAGTTCAGCCTCGGTGGCGGGCCGCGCTGCCGGGAGATAAATCTTGAAGGCCGTGCCTTTGCCGAGTTCCGATTCTACGGTCAGATGCCCGCCCGTTTGCTGAACAATGCCGTAAACGGTCGCGAGACCGAGCCCCGTGCCTTTGCCCTGCTCTTTGGTCGTGAAGAACGGCTCAAATATCTTGGCTTTGACTTCATCCGGCATGCCGGTTCCTGTATCTTCTACGCTGACAACAATGAAATCATCACCGATTAGTCCATTGAGGGCCTCGGCCAATTGCAGGTCCTCAACATCTGTGCGGGGCAACAGCGCCGACCGAATCGTAATTGTCCCGCCGCCCTGCTCCTCCATCGCATCCCGCGCATTGACGCAAAGGTTCATCAGCACCGTGTCGATCTGGGATTTGTCGGCCATAACTGGCGGTAAGCCGCGGGCATGCACCATTTTCAGCTGCGCTCGCTCGCCGAGGGTTTGGCGCAAAGTCACAACCATATCAGAGAGCGTTTCGGTCACGTCCAATCTCTCCATCCGCCGTGTGGCTTTGCGAGAGAAGGTCAGGAGTTTCTTGACCAAGGCCGCCGCCCGCGCACCCGTTGTATTGATGTTCTGAAGCTCTGGATAAGACGGATCGCCGACCGGATGCCGTTGCAACAATTCATCCGTGTTCAACCGAATGGCTGTCAGCAGATTGTTAAAGTCATGCGCAACCCCCGCCGCCAATTGACCGATCGCCTGCATCTTTTGGCTCTGCACGAGCTGATCTTCGAGGCTCTTGCGCGCGCTAACATTGACGAGATAGGCGTAGCTCTCAGTCGGGTTCTGCGCATCATGGACGATATAGACGGACACGGGCAAATCCGCAGTTTCGTTCCGTAGCGCGGCATCAAAAGGGATGTCCGGCGTCGTTTGTACCGTCTCTCGCTCCAAAAAACGGTGCTCGACCGGATCATCCGTAAAAATGTCCGCAAACTTATGTCCAACTGCATCATTACGGCCCGACATTTTCGCGAAGGCTGGATTGGCCGAAACAATATTCGACTCTCCGATTTGCGTGCCGTCTAACTTTAAAACCGCAACAGGGGCCGCAGAGTAGCTTTGCACGTCAAACTCTGATGACGAGGACGCAGAAGAGGTCGCCGCGTCGCCTTTGGCGAGAGTCGAATGACCGTAAAGCGCGACACTGGCGACAATGTCGCCACTATTGAGCGTATGCCAATTGGCGACCATCACGGTTGGGGTCACGACTCCTTTTCGGGTAATCAGCCGGGTATCCGTGCGCACCGTGCGCCCGGGCTCTGCCGGGCTGTCCAGCAGCGTGCCGGGGTCTTCGATAAATCCTGCCATTGTCGCCGGCGGCGTAATGTCGGCGCCGCCCAGCCAGCGCAAAAGCACATCATTCGTCGCCAGCACACGTCCGTCCTTTGCAACCGTGAACAAACCCACGGGAGCTTCCGCCAAAACATCCTGCCCGACGGAGCGATCCATCGGCGCTTCGATAATCTGCCAAAGCGTCGTTTTACCGCCAAGTCGGCTGACTTGAAGCTTATAGCGCATCAGCTCGCTTTGCGGCGTGACGAGATCAATCGTCTCCTCAGCCGTCTCCATCCCCGACGCCAAATGATGCAACCGGAAAATGGCCGCTGCAGCTTCATTGCCCGCCGATGTGAACAGCCGGTCAATTACGGGCGGGGCGTCACTGAGGCTTGACGCGCCCAAAGTCTTCGCAAGATCAAGGTAAGCCCGATTGGCGTGAACGGATTTACCGTCTTCCAGCACAAGGCTGGGTACGAAATTATTGTAAAACGCGCCAGAATAGACCGAGTCAATATTGGTTTGGCGGCGTTCTGATCCGAGGCGCGCCCGCGCCATAACAACCAATGTCATCAGGGCCAGAAGCGAGACAATCGCAATCCCTGTCAAAACGATATAGCCCTCATAGCTGAGAGTGTCTCGGCCAATCCAAACGAAAGCGAGCGCCCCAATGAGGGCCAAGAGCGCCAATGCCGCACCGAACCAAAGCGGCGCGCGGCGTTTCGCTTGCGGAATATCTGTGCGAATCATTTCATTCATTGAGGCACCTTAGGCAAGATTTCCCTGTTTGACGCACGCAAATTATAGAGTAGCGAAAATAAACCTGTGCGTATGCAGACCCTACACCCGATTAAGGACCCAAATCTCATGAGAAAAACAGCTTTACTTGCGACCGCGCTCCTCTCGTTCGGATTTACGCCTTTGCTTTCGGCCTGTTTGGGTAGCGGCGCTGACATCACCCAACGCGAAGATTTGATCAAACAAGAGAGCCAACGCCTGAATGCGTGGTTCACCGCCCGTCATGAGGATCAACTCGCGCGCTCGCCCATGTCCCGCACCTATTTGGGCATGGATGACGGAATGGACCAGCTGGACGATATTTCAGAAATCGCGATTAAGGAAGAAATGGCGCTGGCCCGCACCTGGCTGGATGAGCTGCGCCGGGATTTTGATATTGACCGTTTGGACGATCAAAGCCGTCTGTCTTACCGCCTCTTTGAAGTCGATATTGAGGACCAACTCGCCACCTATGCCGTGAGCCAAAATGACTATGTGTTCTCCCACATGTCCGGGCCGCATACAGGCTTGCCGAGCTTTCTCATCAATTACGGCAAAGTCGACAGTGTCAAAGGCGCGGAAGATTACATTGCCCGGCTGCGCGCGGTAGACACCTATTTGGGACAAGCCCAAGCGCGGGCGGAAAGCCAATTCGCAGCCGGCGTGACCATGCCGAAATTCGTCTATGAGAAAGTCAGCGGCGCGGCGCGCAATGTCATCACCGGCGCCCCATTTGAGGCGGGCGGCGACGACAGTCCGCTCTGGTCTGACATTCAGGCCAAGATCAACAAGCTGGAAACCACCCAGGATAAAAAGGACGATCTTCTGGCACAGGCTGAAGATGCGCTGCTGACCTCTGTCCAACCCGCCTATATCTCCCTGCTCTCTATGTTCGATGCGCAAGCGGGAGACACCACCAAAGATGACGGCGCATGGAAACTGCCCAATGGTTCAGACTATTACAATGTCCGCCTGAAACATTACACGACAACCGACCTGACCGCCGATGAAATCCACGAGATCGGGCTGGCAGAAGTCGCGCGCATTCAAGATGAAATGCGCGGCATTATGGAACGTGTTGGATTTGAGGGCTCACTCAAAGAATTTTTCAATTTCCTGCGCACCGACCCGCAATTCACTTTCCCCGAAACTGACGAAGGGCGCGAGGCCTATATGGCGGAAGCCACCGCGATCATTGATGACATGCGCGGGCGTTTGGACACATTATTTATCACCAAACCCAAGGCCAATATGGTTGTTAAACGGGTTGAACCCTTTCGCGAAGATACGGCCTTTGGCGCGTTTTATAACGCACCCGCGTTGGATGGCTCGCGCCCCGGCACCTATTACATCAATTTGAAATCCATGGCCGACCAGCCGAAATTCCTCATGCAGGCCCTCGCCTATCACGAAGGTATTCCGGGCCATCATATGCAAATCGCCATTTCCCAAGAGCTGGAAGGCCTGCCAAAGTTCCGGACGCTGGGTGGTCATACCGCCTTCATCGAAGGCTGGGCGCTCTATTCCGAAGCTATCCCGAAAGAGATTGGCCTTTATACTGACCCCTATAAGGAGTTCGGGCAGCTCGGCATGGAGATTTTCCGGGCCGCGCGCCTCGTGGTGGATACTGGCATCCATTCTAAAAAATGGGATCGTGAAAAAGCCGTTCAATATTATCTCGATAACATCCCAAACCCCGAGGGCGATGTCCGCGCCGAGATTGACCGCTATATCGTCTGGCCGGGCCAAGCGACCGCTTATATGATTGGGAAATTGAAAATCGAGGAGCTGCGCGCGAAAGCGGAAGAGGAGTTGGGCGAGGATTTTGACATCCGCCAATTCCACGACACGGTCATCGCCAATGGGTCCGTGCCGCTTAGCATCCTTGAAGAATTAGTAGACGACTATATCGTGAATGCGAAACCGGAGACAAAATAATGCACACCCTTGCCCCTCATACCCTTATTCTGGCCGCAGTCCTGACCCTCGGTGCCTGCGCACCCACTGCTGAGGCCCCCGCGCCAAAATCCGAAACAACAGAGCGGGTCAATGCAGATGTGGTGCAAGATACACTGACGGAAAATGAACGGCTGGACGCGTGGTTTGAGACCAAATTCATGGAAAATGTGCGGGCCTATCCGCAGTTCATGACGTCGCTGGGTATGGATGAACGCCAGGACGAGTGGAACGACCCGACGCGGAGTTACCGGTTGGAGCAACTGGACCTAACCCGCGAGGCACTGGCGGAAATGAAAGAGATGTTTGATTACGACAAATTGGATGCCGACGGGCAATTATCTTACCGCTTATTCGAGAAAAACGCTGACGACGCCTTGGAAGGCCGTAAGTGGTGGGATCACGGATATACCTATACGCAAATGGGCGGCGCACATTCCTCGCTCCCGACCTTTTTGATGAACCAGCATAAAATTAAAAATCTGGAAGACGCAGAAAACTATCTGACGCGGCTGGAGACCATGGATGACGTGCTCGACGAACGCACGCGTCAAGCCAAGGCAAAATTTGAAAAAGGCATCGCGCCGCCAACCGTCGTCTATGATTTTGTGATTGAGAGCGCGGAGAACATTATCTCCGGCAGCCCCGCAGACCCTGATAGCGAAAAGCTAAATCTCCTGCTGGAGGATTTCCGCAAGAAAACCGCCGAATTAAATATCGAAGATGATGTTCGGGAAGCGCTCTATGAGCGTGCCATTAAGGCCATCATGAATGATGTGACGCCGACCTATCAGCGCATTATCGCAGAAATGAAGCGGCAAAAACCACTCTCCTCCACGGATGACGGCGCGTGGAAACTGCCCGATGGTGATGCCTATTACGCGCAGCGTCTCTATGAAATGACGACAACCGATATGAGCGCAGACGAAATCCATGACCTCGGTTTGTCAGAAGTCGAGCGAATCCATACAGAAATGCGCGAGATCATGAAAAAGGTCAAATATGATGGCACGCTGCAAGAATTTTTCGAATTCACGCGCACAGACAAACAATTTTTCAAACCTGAAACCCAAGCTGGGCGCGACGCTTATTTGCGCGAGGCAACGAAATTTATCGACGATATGAAGGTCCGCCTGCCCGAAGTGTTCAACAAAATGCCCAAGGCTGAGCTGGAGGTCCGCGCTGTCGAAGCCTTCCGTGAGAAAGCCGCAGGTAAAGCCTTTTACAATCGCCCGGCCCCGGACGGGTCTCGTCCCGGCATTTACTACGCTAACCTCTACCGGATGGACGCGATGCCCGTCTACCAGATGGAAGCCCTCGCCTATCATGAAGGCATCCCCGGACATCACATGCAGCTCTCTATATCTCAGGAATTAGAAGGCGTTCCGTCTTTCCGTAAATATGGCCGCTTTACCGCCTATTCAGAAGGCTGGGGTTTATATTCAGAGTTCTTGCCGAAAGAAATGGGGCTCTATGCCGACCCTTATTCCGATTTCGGACGTCTCGCGATGGAGCTATGGCGCGCAGCCCGTCTCGTCGTCGATACCGGACTGCACGATAAAAAGTGGACCCGCGAGAAGGCGATTGAGTATTTGATGGTAAACACGCCCAACCCCGAGAGTGACGCCGTCAAAGCGATTGAACGCTACATCGTTATGCCGGGACAAGCGACGGCCTATAAAATCGGCATGAATAAGATATTGGAATTACGCGAATTCGCGAAAGAAGCGCTCGGCGATGATTTCGACATTCGCGATTTCCACGATGCGATTCTCGCAACAGGTCCGGTTCCGCTCAGCATCATGGAAGAGCAAGTCGACGCCTATGTTGCGGAGATGAAGGCCGGAACATATGAGCCGGATCGGTTGTAAGCTTGGGGCTTTCTGGACCTGCTAATAACTAAAAATGTGAGCGTCCAAAAAGGCGGACGTTCACATCTCTCATATTAGGTTCAATATTAAATAGGCTCCAAATCAAGGCTCAAATAATAGCTGTATGGAATAGTCACGTCTTTCCGGTAATCCTTTGGCTCTTCTGCGGTTTTGGGCGGAAACTGAAGTTGTTTTGCCGCCTTTAGAGAACTCTTATCGTAAATGTCCTCGGGCCAAGAATTTAACACGCGTATATTTTCAGGAAGACCTGCATCACTCACATCCATCTGAACAATCGCATACCCTGACGACCGCCTAAGCGCTTTCGCAGGAAAATCCGGTGAGACCCAATTCATCGAGGAAATCGTTGGCCTCTTTTGCGTGAAAGGCCAACATTTGCACAGCCCTTGCGATTCGGCATATTCCAACTTGTCTTTACGTTTCAGAAAATTACGCGCACTCATCCAACGCCCAATAGTTCTGGCGACGAGTGGGTTTTCTCGGCCATACACATCTTCGATCGCGTCTCTGGATTTCTGATAGCTCAATGCTGCGGCCAGCCAGTTTCTATTCGCCTCAAACCCGTAACCGACATAGTTATTCGCCGCCGCAACATATGACGGGCGTGTGTCTGATGGATTAGCGTCAAAAATATCGACGGCTTTTTTAGCAATATTGGCACATTTTTTATTGCCGTCTTTAATGCCTCCTTGGGTCGACGCCTTATTAATTAAACTCCCAAGTTGCTGTTGCGGGATTTGCATTTTTGCGTGTAATCGGCGCGTGCATATATTGGCGTCATGCACATGTAGTTCTCCAACAAAAACGGTTCGCCCTAACCCGTTGGAATTGGCGAAATCAATCGCATGATTAATCCGCTTTTCTAGCTTATCATCTCTGGAAACCCCATCCATACTTGAAACCAGTTCTACCTCTCGCTCCAAACCGAGAGCAGCGGCATCGGAGTCTTTCAAAGCGGCGAGTTCAATAGACCTTTCAAAAGCCTCGATGGCTTTCGCCTTATCACCCTGATTTTTTTCTATGTATCCGTAGTTATAGGCTAAGTCGCCAGTCATGGGATGATCTCCCAGTTGAGCCTCTGCCCTCTCCCAAGCTTTTTTCGCATGCTTAATCGCGCTGTTATAATCCTGACTTTGCAGCGAGGCATTGTAAGCCTTGTAGGATTGTAAAACGTCTGGGGGCGTTTGGGCCGATGCCAATCCCGACAGGCTCATCGCTAACACGGATAGCGAGATTGCGACGTGTTTTGGGAAATTCATATTGGCCTCTATAATATGCGTTTAGACCAGAAGGAATTGGATAAAGCGCCCCTAAATGCAATAAAAAGATGCACTAATGAACTTACTCTTTATGAGGTGGAGCTCTTGAGAATTACCCAACCAAGTCACCAATATCGACAAACTCAAACGGAGCCGTTCGCGTGCCGCCGACACCGGGTTCGACGCCTGTGAAGATGACCCCGTCAATATTGACGAGTGTATCTG
>CAZSKH010000022.1:0-15092 GCA_964607395.1 uncultured Algimonas sp. | reverse complement strand
CCTTGCGGTTGACGCAGCGGCGATTTGAGTCCGGTGTGTCGGGCAGCTCAGACGTGCGCCTGGCACGATCTTCCGTCGCGCAGGCCGAGGCGTCGCAGGCTGTCCGCGAACAACGTCTTTCGGCTCTATCGCGGCAGATCGAAATTTTACTGACGCGATACCCGGCCAGTGCTCTGGAAGCGGCTACAGACTTGCCGGATCTGCCGCCCCTGACCGGGGTCGGTATGCCGACTTATATTTTGACCCAGCGCCCGGACTTGATCGCGGCGGAGCGCCGCTTGGCGGGGCAAGGTTTACAGATTGATCTGGCGCGGAAAGCCCTGCTGCCAAGTCTATCTCTGTCTGGGTCGACCACGGCTTCGGGCGGCGGGCTCGCCAGCTTTTTCGATTTTGATGCGCTTGTTGCGCAGCTGGCTGCGAATTTGACGGCGCCAATATTCCAAGGTGGTCGTTTGCGGGCGAATGTCGAGCTTCAGGAAGCGGTTCTCGAGCAGCAATTGCAAACTTATATCGGCACTGTTTTGGACGCTTATTTGGATGTGGAGAATGCGTTGGACGGCGAAGCCCGACTTGCGGAACGCGAAACGGCGCTACGAATTGCAGTAGACGAGTCATTAGAGGCTGAAGAACGTCTGGAGTTGCGTTACACGGAAGGGCTTGCAACAATCTTGCAATTGTTGGATGCGCAATCGAGGCGTTTGTCCGCAGAAGGGCAGCTTATTTCTGCGCGTGCAGAGCGCCTACAAAATCGCGTGCGATTACATGTCGCGCTGGGCGGCGGGGCTTATGGAGATATTCCTCCTGACGCCCTCCCGGCATTTTTGAGAGATCAAGGTTAGTTCAGATGGTCAATACCACGCCCGATTATTCAATCCCAGAGAGACAGGGTGGGTTTTTGCGTAAGTTCCTCGTTATTACTTTGCCGATCTTGATTTTTGTCGGCTTTGTTGTGGCAACCGCTGTTTTCATCGGGATGAACAAAAAGCCCAAAGAGAAAAAGAAGAGTTTCAACACGCTGGCTGTGATCGCTGATTATGCCAAAATTGAAGATGTTCAGCTAAAAGTCAGCACCCAGGGCGAAGCGCGTCCACAAATTGAAATTGACCTCGTTCCGGAAGTTGGCGGCAAGATTGTCTATGTGTCGCCCAATTTCATCGAGGGCGGAATTTTCAAAAAAGGCGAAACCTTGCTTCGGATTGAAGACGCGGATTTTAAAGTTGCGGTTATTCGTGCTGAGGCTGGTGTTGCGCAGGCGCAGCAGGTTCTTGTCCGTGAGCAAGCGGAAGGTGAGCTTGCGCGTCAGGATTATGCCGAACTTGGACGGGGCGAGCCCAGCCCGCTCGCATTGCGCGAACCGCAAAAAGCCCAAGCCCGGGCGTCGCTTCAGGCAGCTGAGGCCGAGGTGGAAGCTGCAAAACTCAATTTGGCAAGAGCTTCTGTTAAGGCGCCTTTCTCCGGCCGCGTGAGAACAAAAGCCTCGGACATTGGGCAGTTTGTTTCGCCCGGCAGAACGCTTGGCCGGATATTTTCAACCAATGTCACCGAGGTTCGTTTGCCTTTGTCGGATGCGCAGCTGTCGAAGCTTGACTTACCGCTCGCATATTTCGCGGATAGCCGTGAAACTGCACCGAGAGCCGATTTGAGCGCTTTGGTGGCCGGGAAAGTGCGCCATTGGGATGGCCGAATTATGCGAACAGATGCTGCCTATGATACCGCCACGCGGGCGCTCTTCGCGATTGTTGAGGTAAATGATCCTTACGGAAAAGGGGCGTCCGCAGACGGCGTGCCTTTGGCGCCAGGTCTGTTTGTAGATGCAGAAATTAGCGGAAAGGCCTTTGATAATGTGATCACCATCCCACGGGATGGTTTGCGTCCGCAAGACGAGGTTTACATTGTCGATGATGTTGGGAAGGCGGAGATCCGGAAGGTTACAGTTTTGGATGCGTCACCGGAGCGCGCGGTTTTGACATCTGGCGTAGACGTCGGTGAACTGGTCGTATTATCGCCAATGGAACGCTCTCGCGTGGACATGACCTTAAAGGTCTTGGACGCGAATAATCCTGAAACCGTTTTGGTAGACCCGCCAAAGCCTGACTGGATGAAAAAGCAGGAGGCGGAAGAATCAGCCGATGGGAAGGCGGGCGACAAAAAGGAAAAACGTCGCTGGGGAAAAAAGAAAAAAGACGATGACGCCGCAGGGAAGAAACCTACCGAAGATAAAGAGTCGGACAGCGATGCGCCGGATACCGACAAGAGCCCGTCAGGGAAGGACTAAGCTATGCGAGGTTTAATAGCATGGTTCGTTAAGAACCCGGTCGCGGCAAACTTGCTCATGGTGGCAATGTTTGTCAGCGGCATTTTTGGGTATCATAGTCTTGAGCGGGAATTTATTCCCGGAACGACCGTCAATGGTATGACGATCAGTGTTGTGTGGAACGGCGCATCCCCCCGTGATGTTAACGAACAAATTGTGACACGCGTCGAGGAGGCTGTCGATGGCCTTGACGGAATAGATTATGTTGAGGCAACGGCCCGTGAAGGCGGAGCCTCAATCAATGTTCGCACGAAGCTAGGCATTGACTACGAGAAAATGTTGGACGAGGTGAAAAACCGTGTCGACGGCATTCAGAACTTGCCGCCAGATGCGTTCCGGCCCCAAGTTTTCCGGTGGGATGCCCGCGCTGACATCATGTATCTGGCACTTTATGGGCAAGTTGATCGATTAACCTTGCAGCGAGAGGCGAATGATTTGCGTCTTAAACTGACTCAACTGCCTGGGTTGCAACTCACGGATCAGATTTCCAAAGTGCCAGAGCAAGTCACTATCGAAATCTCCGAAGAGGCTCTCCGCCGCTATAATTTGACATTCAACCAAGTTAGTCAGGCTATCTCAGGGAGTTCTGTTAATCTGTCTGCGGGCACCGTTGAAACGACAGGCGGGAACTTACAATTGAGGGCACGAAATCTCGCTGACTCAAAATCGGAATTCGACAAAATTATCATCCGGCAAACGCCTAATGGCGGCATTGTCACGGTTGGTGATGTTGCCAATGTGATTGACGGATTTGACGATAATAAATTTGCTGCCGCATTCCGAGGTCAACCGGCGGCAATTTTCCGCGTGTTGTCTCCCGACACCATGAACATCACCGAAGCCGGTGAAGCTATTCGAAAATTTGAAAAAGAGATTTCAGAAAGCCTCCCGTCAAATCTGACCTTTAGCATTTGGTTTGACGGCTCTACGGTTTTTGATAGCCGAATGGATTTGATTTCCGGCAATGCACTATCGGGTATGATTCTTGTGCTCATTATTCTGATGCTTTTCCTGCGTCCGAAGGTGGCGATTTGGGTGACGGTCGGCATTGCTGCGGCTTTCGCGGGTTCGCTCGGCCTAACGCTTTTGCCGTGGCTGCCTTTCTCCAGAATTACGCTGAATATGATTTCTCTCTTCGCCTTCTTACTCGTGATCGGAATCGTTGTTGATGACGCGATCGTTGTGGGCGAAAGTGTGCATTTTCATGTCGAGAATGGAATTTCCGGACAGCGCGGCGCGATTGCTGGCGCGAATATGGTCGTGAAACCTGTCTATTTTGCCGTGATTACCACGATCATGATGTTTGTGCCGATGATGTTGTTGTCCGGCCCCATTCGGGCGATGTTCGAACAAATTAGTTTGGTCGTGATCGCGGTTTTGATTTTCTCGCTTGTTGAGGCCTTCTTTATTCTGCCCGCGCATTTACGCCATCTCAAGCACGTCGATCCGCAGGAAGTTAATGGTATCATGAAATTCCAGCACCGGCTGGCAGAAAGCTTAAACACCTTTGCGAGAAAGGTTTTCCGGCCGCTGATCGCCAAATTGCTTCGATTCCGCTATATTACATTCTCAGTCTTCGCGGGCTTGATGGCGATGGCGATCATGTTGCTGCAATCCGGCATCGCGCCGTCAGCTTTCCTGCCGGAAGTCGAAGGCGACATGATCCAAGTTAATATTCGCTTCCCGGAAGGCACCACCTTTGAACGCCGCGAACAAGTACGTCGGCAAGTGGAAGATGGTATCACGCGTTTAAATGCCGACTCCAAGGCATTATTTGGAGTCGATGAAGATATCATTTCCCATCCTGGGACCATTACGGAAGGCCGCGGTGTAAATGGCTTCTTGGGACTTGTTGAAACCAGTAAGCGGAACAATACCGCAACGCGTGATATTGCAGACAAGTTAGAAGAATATGTCGGACCGGTCAGTGATGCTTTTCGGGTGGATTACGGTTTCACCGAAGGAAACTTTGGCGGTGGCGGCGGCTTGTTCTTTGCTGTTGCCTCATCAAATGAGGACGATCTCCGCGCGGCTATCCTTGATCTGAAGGAAGAAGTTTCAACCTATGACGGCGTTGTCGGGACGTGGGACAATTTGGAAAGCTCAGCGTCAGAAATTCGCTTCACGATGAAACCCGGTGCGGAAAGCCTGGGGATCACATTGCAAGACGTAACCCGCCAAGTTCGCCAAGCCTTCTTCGGGCAAGAGGTTCAACGCCTACCCCGCAACGGCGAGGATGTGCGCGTTATGGTGCGCTACCCCCTTGCAGCCCGTGAAAGTATCGACAGTCTGAACGACCTCCGTATTCGCGGTGCCAATGGCGTGGAAGTTCCGCTTTTTTCGGTCGCAGATGTTTCATTTGCCGAGGGTGTCTCGCGCATTCAACGACGTGACCGTAAACAAGTTGCCTATACGGGTGGCCGCGTCAGGGGCGATCCTCAGATTTTGACTGAAATTAAATCGCAATTAGAGGAGAATTTTTTCCCGCAATGGCAACTACGTCATCCCGACGTTGAGAAGATCAATGTAGGTGACGATGAAATCGAATCGACCTTTATGAGAGAAATGGGCGTTAGTCTCATCGCGATTCTCTTCTTGATGTATGGTTTGCTCGCGATTGCCTTTAAATCTTATGCGCAACCCTTGCTCATCATGATCGCGATTCCCTTTGCCTTTATCGGCATGATCTTTGGCAATTTAATTACGGATGTGCCTTTTGGAGTTATGAGCGTCTTTGGGTTCTTTGCGGCGTCCGGTGTGGCGGTCAATGATAACCTCGTTTTGATTGATTATGTGAACCGATTGCGGGAAAAAGGTGTAGGGGCGTATCAGGCCATGCTGGATGCGTGTGTCGCGCGTTTCCGTCCCATTCTTTTGACGTCTGTGACAACATTCGTCGGTATTACGCCCATCTTGTTTGAAACCTCAACGCAAAGTCAGTTCCTCAAACCCATGGTCGTAGCTTTGGCTTTTGGCGTGTTGTTTGATTTCTTCCTGACCTTGATGTTGGTTCCGGCGCTCTATGGTATTGGGGTGGACATTGCCCGCTTCTTCAAGGGGCTCTGGACAGGTGTGAAGCAAGCTCCATTGGGATCAAATTACGATCCCGACATGATCTTGGCGTTGGACGATATGGACGTTGTTGACGTCGATGAGGCTGTCGAAATGTTTGGAACGGAACCCGTTCCCAGTCCCGCAGAATAATCGTTAAAATAGAGAGACAGAGATATGAAAATTAAATCCATAATGGGAGGCAGTCTCGCTGTCATTTCTATCGCTTTGGCAGGCTGTTCCGACAATACAGATTACATTTTAGCAGGCTGTGAAAAGCCTGTAAGTGCCACGGCGCCGACCGTGGCTAGCGAGGGCCAATCTGCGATTTTGGGCAGCTTTGGCATTGCGACGGAGAACATGGATAGAACGGTTCAACCGGGCGATAATTTCTATGAATTTGTCAATGGCGGTTGGTTGCAGAAAACTGAAATCCCAGCTGATCGATCCCGCTATGGCGTTTTCTCTGTCTTAGCGGATCAGGCTGAAAAACGCGTTCGCGGGATTATTGAAAGCGCTGCGAATAGCGAAAATCCGAGCGCGGACGAGAAGCGCATCGGTGATTTTTATAACGCCTATCTCAATATGGAGCGCATTGAGACATTGGGCCTCGCACCGATTCAAGATGACCTCGATCGTATTCGCGCTGCGACAACAAAAGATGATATTATAAACCTGATGGCGGATGCGGGCATGGGCTTAGACGCTCCGGTGTCTCCCTATGTTTACATCGATGCAAAAGAGAACGACAAATATATCGTTTATTTCACCCAATCCGGTCTCTCGCTTCCAAATCGTGACTATTATTTTGATGAGAGCGAAAAAGGTCAGGCGATCCTCGCGGGGTATAAAACGCTGGCGCAAACAATGCTGACCGAAGCCGGGGTTGAGAATGCGGAAAGCCGGGCTCAAGGCATCATGGCGTTTGAAACAGCTCTGGCAGAAGGCCATTGGAGCCGCGTTAAACAACGTGATCGCGAGCTGACCTATAATAAAATGAGCCTTGCTGAACTGACGGAATCGGCGCCCGGGATAGACTGGGCCGATATGCTGGATGCGGTAGGCCTTGGAGGTCAAGATACAGTTGTCGTTCGCGAAAAATCCGCCGTAATAAACGCTGCGAAAGTCTTCGCCGACACACCGGTAGAGGTCCTCAAAGACTATCTGACGGTTAGCTTGATGAATGCGCATTCCGCCTATCTGCCAAAGCGTATTGATGATGCCCAATTCGAGTTTTACGGCAAGACCTTGCGTGGCCAAGAAGAGCAGCGCCCGCGCTGGAAACGTGCGGTTTCCTCTGTAAACGGGACGCTCGGCGAAGTTGTCGGTAAGGTTTATGTCGCAGAGCATTTCCCGCCGGCGTCAAAGGCGCAAATGAATGCGCTGGTCGAAAACGTCCGCTGTTCATTTAATACGGGCATTAATGAATTGGACTGGATGGCTGACGAAACCAAGGAACAGGCTCAGTATAAGCTCAAAAAGTTCAACCCTAAAATTGGATATCCGGATAGGTGGGAAACCTATGACGGCTTGAATGTAGATGCGGATGATTTGATTGGTACGGTTCAATCTGCGCGGAAATGGGAATGGGAAGATTCAATTGGTCAACTTGGCCAGCCCATTGATCGCGACGAATGGGGGATGACGCCACAAACCGTCAATGCTTATTATAATTCCATTTTGAATGAGATTGTTTTCCCGGCGGCGATTTTGGACGCCCCCTTCTTTGACCCAGCCGCTGATCCCGCTGTCAATTACGGCGGGATTGGCGCTGTTATCGGTCACGAGATGGGCCACGGGTTTGATGACCAAGGCCGCAAATCAGATGGTGACGGCATTCAGCGGGATTGGTGGACACCAGAAGATGCGGAAGCTTATAAAGCCCGCGCCAAGGCTCTCGCTGAACAATATAGCGAGTTTGAGCCGCTTCCTGGGGAAAACTTGGATGGTAATCTTGGTCTGGGTGAGAACATCGGGGACTTGACCGGTGTGACGATGGCATATGAGGCCTATAAGCGCTCACTGGGCGGCAAAGAGGCTCCCGTCATTGATGGATACACCGGTGACCAGCGGTTCTTTATGGCCTGGGCACAGGTCTGGGCGATTAAGTGGCGCGAAGAATCTCTCTCAGCGCAAATAAAAAATGGTCCGCATAGTCCCGGTGAGTTCCGCGCAAATGGCATCGTGCGAAACCTCCAGCCTTGGTATGATGCCTTTGACGTCAAGCCCGGTGACGCCATGTACATCCCACCGGAACAGCGCGTCAAAATTTGGTAGTAAATTTGAGGCGGCCTATCCGGGCCGTCTTTTTCTTGGGCTTAATCATGTTGGACTTAAATAATATCTCTCAAGCCTATGGCCGCAAACAATACTGACAAATTTTTCGCATAGCTTTGGCTCTGGATTCACCGTTATCACGGGACCAAGCGGGGCTGGGAAGACGACCCTGTTACGGATAAGCGCCTCTGTGGAAAAACCAAAGTCCGGGTAGTTTGACTTATTTAGCGGTTATGCTAATTAGCAATTATGCAAAGTAATGTGTTCAAAGCTTTGGGCCACCCTGACCGACGTAAAATTCTGACCTTGTTGCGGTCAGGGCCTCGTCAAGCGGGCGAGCTCGCGCAAGAGTTTGACGCCAGTTGGCCGACGATGAGCCGTCATCTCTCTGTATTGAAAAACGCAGAATTGGTGACTGCTGAACGTCAAGGAACTGCGATTCTCTACCGCATTAATACAAGTGTCTTGGAAGATGCTGCGGGGGCTTTGTTGTCACTTATTCATCACGAAAAGGGAGATATCTCATGATCAAAAAAGGAATAATTTGGAGTGTTGTCGCATTAGCCATCATGATGGCTATCGTCTTCTGGGTTGGCGCAAATTTACCCGCAGGTGAGCAAATACCTGTCCACTTTGATGCGAAAGGAAATCCGAATCGTTACGGGTCAAAATCCGAGGCGATGTTGGCGATGTGGATACTTTGGGGAACAACATTATTTTGCGCGATAGTTTTCGCCTTTGTTCCCACAATTATGCCGCGTCAGGCAAATTTCGAAAAATCTAAAAAGGCCTTTTTTGCATCTTGGATGGCACTTTTGGTCTTGATGGTTGCAGTAACCGGAATCGTGGGTTGGACATTTGTGAAATCAGTATCCTCAGGGACAGCTGGGACGGCACACCTTCGGCTTCTAACTATCGGAATGGGGGCGTTGTTTGTCGTCATTGGTAACTACCTGCCCAAAACCCGTTCCAATTGGGTGATCGGAATTCGAACGCCTTGGACGCTTTCCAGCGATTACACATGGGAAAAAACACACCGCCTTACAGGTTTATTATTTTTAGGATCGGGTGTGTTGACGATTGTTCTAAGTATTCTGGCTTCCACTGAAGTCGCTATTTACGCCAGTATCGGTACTGTAATGGTCGCATCAATTTTCGGTATTATCTATTCTTGG
Organism: uncultured Algimonas sp.; assembly: GCA_964607395.1. Lineage (GTDB taxonomy): Bacteria > Pseudomonadota > Alphaproteobacteria > Caulobacterales > Maricaulaceae > Litorimonas. The sequence continues at coordinate 6,275 of CAZSKH010000022.1, read as the reverse complement.
TGGGTCTGGCGTACAGCAACGGATCGCTCCGACTCATCGAATTTTGAGCCATAGATGAATTGTGGTTGGCGGGTGTGCGCCAACCACAATAAAACGCGCGGAAGGCCTTACAGAATTTTCTTCATCAAGCCGATCATTTTACGGGTCTTATCCGTGTAGGGCGGGAACAGGTTTTTGCCTTGGCTAAATTTGCTCTGAATAAAGACGCCCTTCATGTGTGAGAAGCTGCGGAAGCCCGCTTCCCCGTGATAGGCCCCCATGCCTGACGGGCCGACGCCGCCAAAGGGGATGTCTTCCTGCACGACATGCCAGGCCGTTTCATTGACGGAGACCCCGCCGGAGATTGACTCCCGCAAGACCTGATCGCGCTTCTTTTTATCTTCGCCGAACCAGTAAAGTGCCAGCGGACGTTCGCCTTTCTGAACTGTGTCTAAGGCTGCGTCTAACGTTTCTGCTGCGACAACGGGGAGAAGGGGGCCGAAGATTTCTTCTTGCATGATTTTCATGTCCGGCGTGGTATCCGTCACAACGGTCAGGGGCACGCGGCGTTCTTTGGCTAGTTGCTGTTTGTCATCATCGCCAGCCGTTTGAATTTTTGCACCCTTGTTTTCGGCGTCTTCCAAGAGGTCTTGCAAGCGCGCATAATGGGCGTCCGCAATGATCGTTGTGTAATCCTCATTTCCTGCAACTGTGGGATAGAAGGTTTCCGCCTGCGCAATCATCGCATCGGCAAATCCATTGATCTTGGCTTCGGGCATGATGACATAATCGGGCGCAACGCAAGTCTGCCCGGCGTTCAGCAATTTACCATTTGCGATGCGCGGCACGGTCAATTTCATATTGGCGCTATCATCAATGATCACGGGAGATTTTCCGCCCAGTTCCAATGTGACGGGAACAAGGTTCTTCCCGGCGGCTTCACCGACAATGCGGCCAACGCTGGTTGAGCCTGTAAAGACCAGATGATCGAATGTCAGGGCCGAGAAAGCAGAGGCGACGTCGACACCGCCCGTTGCGACAAAGACTTCCTCATCTGTAAATCCTTTGGCGAGGACCTCTTTTAAAAGCGCGCTCATGCGAGGCGTATATTCGCTAGGCTTTATCATCGCGCGGTTGCCTGCGCCAATCGCGCCGACCAGCGGCATGATGGCGAGTTGAAGGGGATAGTTCCACGGGCTGATGATGCCGATAACGCCCAGCGGCTGCGGGATGATGATATTTTTCGCCGGTTTATATTGCATGGCCGTGGGGGCCTTGCGCGTCTTCATCCACTTGGACGTATGTTTGATCGCGTGGGAAATGCCGCCTTGGATGACAAGAAACTCACTGATGAGGGTGTCCTCGACGGCACGATGTCCGAAATCATCACTAATGGCTTTTACAAATTCAGCTTCGTGGCCGAGGATGAGGTCACGCAGGGTTTGCAGTTTAGCTTTGCGAGAGGCCCAATCCGGGTTTGGATTTGCATTAAACGCTTTGCGCTGGGCGGCTAAAACGGCGTTTAATTCTGACGGCTTTGTTGCGGCGTTGCTGCTTGGCTTGTCTGGATTAATGCGGACCATTCTAATTCCCCTTATTTTCCTTAAAGTCGTTTACACGAAAAAAGGCGCGGACCGAAGACCGCGCCTTGAATTATTATTATGCTTTTGTGTTCGCTTAGAAATTCTTACGCACTGTGACGCCATACATCCGCGGTTCTTGGATGAAAGCTGAGCGTGACCCTGACCGGAATACGGTGTTGAAAGTCACGCCGCGTGTGCGTTCATTCGTTAGGTTCGTGGCCCATAATTCAAGTGCGTAACCACCGTCCTCATTCCTAACCCCGACACGCGTATTGATTTTCGTATTTGCGTCTTGGATATCGTAAGGATTTGCTGCTCCCGTCGAGAGCACAACCGCTTGAGTAGATGTCCGGCGATCGCTCTCATACCGAAGTTGACCATTCAAGAAAAAGTCAAAGTTTTCGGTCAGCGTGCCCTCGTAGGCGGCTCCCAAAATACCGACAGTTCCCGGTGCATTTGTGAGATCGTTTCCGCAAAGGGCCGTAACGTTAATTCGCGTATCGTCACCCGCACAATCGTCGGGATAGCTTGCATCAAGAAGTGTAAGCGCACCATTGAGTGTCAAGCCGTCCGTTGGGCGGGCAACCGCCTCGATCTCAACACCCTTTGAGTTTGCTTTTGGAACGTTGAATGTTGTGAATTGGGCGCCTGTAAATTCGAGAACTTGGAAATTATCGAAGTTCTGAATGAACCCAGCGACGTTAAGCGTAAGACGATTGTCTAAAAGTTTGGATTTGAGGCCAATCTCATAGGCATCAACTTCTTCAGACGCAAAGCTTGGGTCTGCGCCGCCAGAAGCGGCCGTAGAGTCGAGGTTAAATCCGCCTGACTTATAGCCGTGCGTAAAGCTGGCATATGTCGAAACGGCTGGCGCGATCTCATAGCCGACTTTGGCTGTGTAAATTAGCTCGTCATCCTTAAATTCTTCTTCAAATGTTCTTGGAAGTGGGAAGACCGCAGCCTCAGGACGGTCTGCTGGCGCTAGGAACGCCAAACACCCCAATCCAAAGATATTGCTCACCAATGGGCCTGGAACATTGCCTGCACCAATAGACGCCAATGTTGCAGGACAAATCGTATTGTTGCCACCGGACTGCGTAAAGCTACCGTCTTTGCTTTCATCAGAATACCGTAGTCCCAAAGTCAGTGAAAGCTGATCTGTGACATCAAATGTATTATGTGTAAAAACAGAGAAGCTCTTGCTGTCTTGCGCATAATTCTGACCTTGTGTTGTTCCGGCCGGATCAACACCTGAGAAGACTGTCAGCGGATTTGCGCCAAGCGTTCCGCCAGTCGGCCCGAAAAGAAGCGCGCCGACAAGCTCGCCATAATCTTCGCCAAGTTGGAAATTCACGCGCTGCGCAATTTCTTCATCGGAGTAATAAACACCCGCGAGCCAGCTTAAACGATCATCCATAGCCGAACCTTGAATACGAAGTTCATGCGTCATCGTATCAATTTCGAGTGGACTCTCGAGAACGTTGAGAACGTCTAGTCCGGAGAAGTCTGAATCGTAATTCTCAGTCGCATCATATCCACGAAGGGATCCAATATAAATCAAATCCGCAGAATCGCCGACCGGATACTCGACCTCTAGCGTGACGCCAGTTTGATCCATGGAGGGATTGGGTTCAAAATTCGTTGCTGCAATCAAATTGTCGACTGCGGCTTGTGCGCCGTCATCATCATTCACGCCGATAGCAACATCTGGCCCGACCATGCCGCCGCGCGCACCGAGGCCAACGGCCGAAAATAATCCCGCAGTTTCCACTGGCGACTGCTGGACCTCCAGCGCGGCGCCAACAGGTGCATCACTGCTCTGATGATCGACAATGAGGCGGCCTTTCAGGCCGTTGTCAGCTTCCCAACCAATTTGCCCACGGAGCATGAACTGGTCGATTGCATTGGACTCGCCAAAGCGATTTCCATTCCCGTCGAAAAGTTTGATATACCCATTTCTGTCGCGATAGGCTCCGGTTAAGCGCGCGGCGACTTTACCTTCTACGAGCGGGATGTTGACGGCGCCCTGTATACTTTTGTGGGCATAGTTACCGAAGGTCGCGTTAACAAATCCACCTGTGGCATCCAGATCAGGACGAACATTCGTAATATTTAATGCCCCAGCCGACGTATTTCGGCCAAAGAGTGTGCCTTGCGGGCCGCGCAGAACTTCAACGCGCTCTACGTCTACAAACTCGCCAAGCGCAATCCCTGGACGTGACTGATACGCACCGTCAACAAAGACGCCGACAGCAGATTCAAAGCCAATATTGTTTGATGTTGTACCTACACCCCGAATACGCAGAACCACCGTGCCGGACGCGGTTTGGGCTTGAGAGGAGGCAAAGCTAGGCGCGACAATGGATAGGTTTTGGATGTTCACGACGCCCTGCTGTTCCAAAACTTCCGGTGCCAACACGGTGACCGCAATCGGCACATCCTGCAAGGCTTCCGGGCGACGTGTCGCCGTTGAAATGATGACATCTTCACCAAATGATGTGTCGTTATCCTGCGCAAAAGCAGTGGATGCGGACATCAAAGCCGTCGTCGATAATAGCGCAAGACCTGCGCTGGCTAGCTTATTCATAGAACTCTCCCCGAGTGATGTAAGGGCTTCCGGTTTTCCGGATAGCTGATCGCTATTGATTGCGATTATTTGCCTTAGTGCAAGGGAGAAATCCTATAAGAGAGACGTGTGTTGCGATTTTACAACATATAGGGGGCGTTTTACCCTAAACTTAACCTGTTTTCTTGAAGGCTGCGATCATATGCCGAACACGGCCGCCAGCATTGTCTTCGCAGGCCGCGATTTGTGAATAGCGGCGTCTTAGCTTCCCAGGCGCGTCTTTGAGGGGGCCAACGCCCCAGCGTTCTGTTGCCGCATAGATTTTTGAAAGTCGACCCGCTGCGCCCGAAAGCGCGACGAGGCCGGACGCGACCTCGCGCGATGCACTGGCATAATGCCGCTTATATCCATCCAAACCCTCGCCCATATCAATCCGGCGATATCCCGTTTCGGGGGTTGCATCGATAAGTCCCTCGAGAAGCTGTATGCCGGGCGCGTATTCTGATAACTCATCATTATAGGCCACCATCCAGCTATGGAACACGTCCCCGTCTGACAGACCTAAATCTATCGCGGCTAAATGATCTCCGAAATACAGCGCATGCATATCGCACCGTAAATCTGCCCCCGCGCCGCGTTCCCAGAGCGAGCGTATGAGGGCTTGCGTCCAATCCGCGGATAACACGTCATATTTACCGGTTTGTGCAAATTTCTCGCGTTTCCACGTCAAAAGGGAGGCGTAAACATCTATATCGCGCGAAAACAGCTCGACCCGCTTGGGGCCGATAGTGTCCTCGGCTTTGCGGGTGCGCCGTCGATTAGATTTTAAATGACGCCGGTATGAGCCGTCTCTATCTTTCCGCCAATCCTCGGCAGATGTCAGAATATCTATCGCTGCGGTGTCATTGGTTGAAAGAATTTGCGGATTGCGTAAGCGCGCGGTGTCTGTAGCGCAGCTATAATGGTAGGCTCCGATACCGGATTTTGACAACAAACTGTCATAAGTCACATCATCCCGATTTGTGATGATGCCTTGGTAATCACTCATAGGTGCGCCCACCGGACGCGCGAAGCGTTGACCCTGTATCGGCAGAAAAGCCATCGGCACCCCCGCCGCATCATATTGACAAACAACCCGTACATCCGGCCTAAGATCAGCCAGCAAACGCGTGTAGTCCGGATGAAAATAGGGTGAGCGCAACGCCGGATTATCAATACGCATATCAGCCCAAGCTGCCCAATCAGCCTCACTCATCTGAGCGGGCTGCTGAACGAGGGTTAGCGGCAAATTATGTTTAGCGGTCTGTTTCACGGACGCTCCTTTACAGGAGAGACGCTAAGGACGGATTAAAGATATTGACGCGACCTAGGATTTCGCAGGATGAGAGTACATGTCCGGGCATTCCCATTCGCATCACCATCATTCTGCCAAAGACCATGCACATGATCATGGGCACGGGGGCCATTGCCACACACCCAAGGTCAATGCCTCCAATCGCTGGCGGGTAGGGCTTGCGGCTTTAATCACAGGCCTATTCACGGTTGCCGAGGTCGCAGGCGGGTTTATCTCCGGCTCACTCGCGCTTTTGGCTGACGCCGGGCATATGTTCACGGATTTCGTCGCCCTGAGTATGGCTTGGTGGGCGTTTCGCTTTGCAGCGCGGTCGGCAAATGATCGCTATCCTTATGGTTTTGATCGCGTCACGATCTTGGTTGCTTTTGTGAATGGGTTCACACTTTTCCTCGTTGCGGCTTGGATTATCTGGGAGGCTTTTCTCAGGCTATCAAACCCTGGCGACATCTTAGTTGGAACTATGTTATGGGTGGCCTGCGGTGGCCTGGCCGTGAACCTCTTGGTGTTCTGGATATTGCTCGGAGCAGACCAAGAGAATTTGAATATTCGCGGCGCGGTTCTCCATGTTTTAGGTGATCTTCTGGGCTCTGTTGCTGCCATTGCTGCCGCCCTCATCATTTTTTCGACCGGGTGGATCTTGGCCGACCCACTTCTGTCTATTTTGGTGGCGCTGTTAATCTTGCGCTCGGCTTGGAGGCTCATGAAGGACTCCGCGCATGTCTTAATGCAGGGCGCTCCAAAAGGTTTGGATAGCGAGACGATTGGCGTTGATTTGCTGGAAAATGTGGAAGGG
>CAZSKH010000021.1:3668-15487 GCA_964607395.1 uncultured Algimonas sp. | reverse complement strand
CCGACCCGCTTCGTATTCGCATGTGTCAGGGTCTAGACGCAGATGATGTTGCGGCGGCCTTGTCCGAGGCGTTTTTGCAAATGGCAGAAGCCGCGTGACTGGTGACCTCATTCCATTAGTCGACGATTGGCCCCTACCGCTCTTCAAACTCAGCGGCAAAGACAAGGTTATTTGGGCCAATCAAGCTGCGCAGGAATGGCTCGAGAAATCTCTGCGAAAATTCGAAGGACTGAACATTTGGGATATTTTCGAGACTGAACCGGATACAAGCAAGATTGCGAAGTCGGCGCGTGAAAAAAGCGGCGCAGTTACGTCTCGATATATCGCAGTCAAAGCAAAAGGCGCGAGCGGGGACGGGCGCCTGGCGCATCTCACAGCCTATCCGACGACGGAAGGCACGGGGCTTTCTGTTTGGTTTGTTGGACCCGAACCGAGGTCGGCGAAAATGGGTGGACATGTTGTCAGCGGAATGGGCCGAATGATCGCGCATGAGTTAAAGAACCCTCTGGCCGGAATTAAAGGCGCAGCGCAATTATTACGCGATGATGTGGATAGTGAAGAAGGCCTAGCTTTGATTGAGCTAATCGGGTCGGAAATCGACCGTATTCGACGCTTGGCGGACCGTATGGAGAAACTGGGGGACGATGACCCAACAGGGTCGGAGCAGGTCAATATCCACGAAATATTGAGACAGGCTCGTCGGATTATACAATCCGCCAATCCAAATATCGTATTTGACGAGCGCTATGATCCGTCTTTGCCCCACGCATTCGGTGACCCCGACACGCTCATGCAAGCGCTTTTGAACCTTATTAAAAACGCGGCAGAAAGTGCTGGCGAGCATGGAAAGATCCGGTTGGAAACGTCATTCAGGGCAGGCGTGCGAGGCGGAAAATCCGGAAGGCTACTACCGGTTCAAATCCAAATTATCGATGATGGCCCGGGCATCCCCAAGGATATGCTCACTCAGATTTTTCAGCCCTTTGTGACGACAAAACCTGAAGGGCAGGGCCTCGGGCTCGCGCTCGTGTCTAAGGTTGCGGCGGCACATGAGGGTCTTGTCGAAGTTCAATCTGTTCCGGGCCGAACTGTTTTTTCGCTCCTTCTTCCTGCTCCCACTCTTTCTGCGCCAAGTGAGGCTGATAAATGAAATATGAAATTCTACTCGCGGATGATGACGATAGCGTTCGGTTGGTTTTGCACAAAGCGCTCACGCGCGCGGGTCACTCGGTGAAGGCCACGGATAATGCGGAAACGCTCGTTAAATGGGCCGAGGCCGGGCAGGGCGATATAGTTGTCACGGATGTCATGATGGGAGGGCGCGAAGTCTTTGAGAGCCTGCCGCAATTAACGGAGGCGCGTCCCAAACTGCCTGTGATCATTATCAGCGCGAATAATACAGTCAACACGGCCCTAAAATCCGGGCAACATAAAGTCTTCGAATATGTCCCGAAGCCTTTTGATTTAGATGATGTAACGAACGCCGTGTCGCGAGCCGGGCAATCCGTCAATCCGCGTAAGACGCGGTCCAATGCTGAAAATCGGCGCTTGCCGATGATCGGGCGCAGCGCGGTTATGCAGCCTGTATTCCGCGCCGTGTCCCGCTTTGCAGCTGGCAATCTTCCAGTCCTCGTGCGGGGCGCGGTCGGGTCCGGGAAGGACCTAGTTGCACGCTTGTTGCATGACGGCGGACCGAGAGCAGACCGTCCCTTCCTACGGACAACGGATTTTGAAAATACATCCTTAACACTCCAAAAAGTGAATGGTGGTGATATTTACATTGATGAAATCGGGGAGCTATCTCCGCATCAGCAGGAACGTCTCTTGGCCTTGATGAATGAAGCCGAGATGATCCCAGCTGCGCGCCGTCCTCGCGTAATATCTGCGACGCGCAAAGACCTGAGAGACTTGGTGGAGGCTGGCACATTCCGCGATGACCTATTGTTTCGCATCAATGTCGCCGAGATCAGAATTCCCAATTTGGCGGAGCGGGACCGAGATACCTATGAGCTCGCGGAAGCTTTTCTCTCCCAAGCCTCATATGACCAAACGCGTAGATTTGAAACTGACGCTCTGGACGTTTTGCATCGGCATAAATGGACGGGGAATGTTCGGGAATTGGAAAATTTGGTCCGACGTCTCTCTGTGCTCTATTCAGATGATGTCATTACGGCAGATATGGTTCTCCAAGAGTTTTCTAAGGAGCTGCCTCCAGTTGAAAAAGCGGGTATTTTCCAAAACCGTCTGGAGGATCAATTAGAAGAAGCGTGCCGGGCGCTGCTGGACACGGATCGAGACGGCGAGGAGTCCGCCTACACTGTCGCCCTAGCTTGGGTCGAACGTCCACTCATCGTGGAAGCCTTGCGCCTGACAGGCGGTAACCGCGCAAAGGCCGCGGATAAGCTGGGCATCCATCGCAATACGCTTCGGACCCGATTGAAGTCTCTGAACATAACGTAATTCAATCACGCGGCAAAAACTGTTGATTATGTGCAACACTGCGGTATGCAAGCAACAGTATTGAATTTGTTGCGAGAAATACTCTGAGCTCTCACGCGGACTCATCGCCGGATAAAATTGCGCCAGCGCAGGTTATACCGCCTGTCGGGAAAGGGCCGCGTATTGCCCAATCTGCGCTGTTCGGTACGCTATTCATGGCGGCGATATTCCTCACTATTTTGGGCGCCTTGCTCTCTTATTCGGCGGATGCCGACCGGACTGAACAAGCTTGGGATATTTTACGGTTCAATCTTGTCATTATTCTCGTTTTGGCGGTTTACTTGGCCTATCGCGTCTGGAGCACTGTCTTTGCCTCGGCACGTGGTCAAGCGGCTCCACTGTTGCACAAACGCTTCGTTTTGATTTTTTCGCTGGCGGCCCTTGTTCCGGCTGTCCTTGTTGGCGGATTTTCAACATCTCTTTTATCCCAAAATCTTTCTGGAATTTTCGGCGAAGGGGTTCGTGGAAATATGGAAGCCGCCCGTGAAATTTTGGATGGCTATGTCTCCCAGGAGGCTGAAAGTTTAGGGGAAGATCTGGGAGAGTTGCGACTCGGAATTGCTCGCAGCCGGACGGAATTTGGCGCACGTATATCTTTTACGGCGGAGCTTCTACGTGAGGCGCAGACGCGAGATTTGGACGCCGTTTATATCCTTCGTGATGACGGGTTTGTTCTAACCCGTGTGGAAACGCCAGATGCGCCGAATTTGAGAATTCCCGGTATTGACATATTACGGGGCCTGACCGGTAGTGACGTCGCAATTCAGAAGCGAACCGATATTGACTATCTCATCGCGTTATCGAAACTTTCGGAAGAGCCCCCGTCTTACCTCTATGTCGGAAAACTTTTGCGCTCGGATAATCAGGTTTTGTCATCCATCAGCGGGATTGAAACAGCTGCGTCTCAAATCGCGCGATTCAATGAAAACCAAGCTCGCATGAATCAAATTTTCTTTTTCACCCTCTTGGATAGTGCGCTACTGATTCTGATGGCGGCGATCTGGCTCGGCTTGGCACTGGCTAACCGAATTATTGATCCTCTGTCCGGGCTTGTAAATGCCGCAGAACGAGTTCGAGCGGGAGACATGGGCGCGCGGGTATCTGTCACTGGCGATTGGGGAGAGATTTCTGACCTGGGATCAGCGTTCAATCGTATGACCTCCCAGCTCGAGTCCCAGCGTGACGAGCTTATCCGTGAGCATGACGTGTCCGAACAGAGACGGCAGTTCTCTGAGGCCGTTTTGTCGGGGGTCCGCGCCGGGGTGATCGGCTTGACGCAGCAGGGAAAGATCACCCTGACGAATGATGCCGCGAAAAAACTTCTCGAGGACCGCGCGCTTGATCTTGTCGGGCAGCCTTTATCAGGTGTTTTAGAGGAGTTTGCGCCGACTTTTGCGAAAGCTAGAGAGTCCATTACGGCGAATGCCGAGGATCAGGTGACCGTAGATATGGCAGGTGGGAGCCGGATTTTTGACCTCCATGTGTCCGCTTATAAAGGCGCGCGGAATGACACGGGGTGGGTATTGACCTTTGACGATATGACCCGTTTGGTATCTGCGCAACGCCATTCCGCCTGGCGTGAAGTCGCCCGCCGAATTGCGCATGAAATTAAGAACCCGCTCACGCCCATACAACTTTCCGCTGAGCGACTGGCGCGCAAATATACCGATGAGATCACATCTGACCGTCAGACCTTCGAGAATTGTACGCAAACAATCATCCGGCAGGTTGGCAGCTTGGAGCAGATGGTTGATGAATTTTCGGCCTTTGCACGGATGCCGTCACCAGAACTGGCGACGACAGACTTAGCAGCAGTCTTGGTCGATACGATTTTTGCCCAAGGGGTGAGCTTTCCAGAAATTCGCTTTCGCAAAAAAGGACGGTGGCCTGACAACACATTTGTTCACGGCGATGAGCGCCTGTTGAGTCAAGCCTTGACGAATGTTCTGAAAAACGCTGGCGAGGCCGTCCAACGCAAAACGGAAGCGGGTGTGTCCAGTCGATTCCGAGGTGAAGTCACGATTGAGCTCATCGACACTGGATCGCGCTTGGCGGTTCATGTGACGGATAACGGGCCAGGCTGGCCCTTCAAAGACACAGACCGTTTGATGGAGCCCTATGTTACAACGCGGGAAAGCGGCACGGGCCTCGGCCTCGCGATCGTGAAACGCATTGTCGAAGATCACGGAGGTCAGCTTCAGTTGAAAGCCCGTGACGATGTGGAAGGCGCTCGCACTATGATCTATTTTCCGCAGAGCTATGATCTGCCCCCTAAAACCGACTTAAAGCTGAGTGAGGCCTCATGAAATCCGATGTTTTAATTGTTGAAGACGAGGACGATATTCGGGCGATGATTTCCGGAATATTGGAGGATGAAGGCTATCAAACCCGAGACGCGGCGACGTCTCAGGAGGCGCTGGAGGCCGTCAAAATACGCAAACCAAATTTGGTTGTGTTGGATGTCTGGCTCAAAGGCTCTGAGATGGACGGTATTGAGTTACTGGCCGCGTTAAAGGCGCGCTATCAAAACCTGCCTGTCATCGTGATTTCCGGACATGGCACAGTGGAAACGGCTGTTTCGGCCATACGAAAAGGTGCGTTTGATTATATCGTTAAACCGTTCAAAGCTGAAAAATTACTCATCACGGCGACCCGGGCCTTGGAAAATGCGCAGCTTCGCCAGGAAAATGAGGAGTTAAAAGGCAAGTCAATAAATGAGGATGTCCTTGTGGGAACCTCCGCTTCGATTTCTCAACTCCGGCAGAAAATTGGACGGATCGCGGCGACGAATTCACGGGTCCTGATTTCGGGCGCGTCGGGCACGGGCAAAGAGCTTCTTGCGCGGCTGTTGCATGGTCAATCCAATCGCGCGGAGGGTCCGTTTAAGGCCGTGAACGCGGCCTCAATGGTGCCTGAACGGGTCGAACAAGAGCTTTTTGGGGTTGAAACAACCGGACCGGATAATCCGCAAAAAACAGGCCTGTTGGAGCGCGCCCATAACGGAACACTTTATCTGGATGAAGTTGCGGATATGCCGCTGGAAACGCAGGGCAAACTGCTACGGCTTCTTGTCGAGCAACGATTTCATCGCGTCGGGGGTCAGGATGACGTTCAGGTTGATGTTCGCGTAATAACGAGTTCTTCGCGTGACCTCACAAATGAAGTCGCCATCGGAAAATTCCGAGAGGACTTGTATCACCGCTTGAATGTCATGCCATTGCATGCGCCCCTGTTGTCGGAGCGTCGTGAAGACATTCCAGCTCTTGTTGAGCATTTTATTGAACAATTAGCGGCCTCGACAGGCTTACCTGCGCGCCGTATCGGCGATGATGCGATGGCAGCTTTGCAGGCACATGATTGGCCCGGAAATGTGCGGCAATTGCGAAATAACGTTGAACGCTTGCTTATTTTGGCAACGGGTGAGCCATCACAACCGATCACGCTTGCTACATTGCCAAAAGAGGTTTCAGTCGTGAAGGCTGGTAATAACTCGCAAGAAAATGACCGGATTATCTCTATGCCGTTGCGGGATGCGCGCGAGCATTTTGAACGCGAGTATTTACAGGCCCAAATCGACCGATTTGGAGGTAATATTTCGCGCACCGCTAACTTTGTCGGGATGGAGCGTTCGGCCTTGCATCGCAAACTCAAGTCGCTAGGCTTGGGCTCGACCGGGCGGGACGACTGATCCGCCGTAGCTAGGATACTGACAGATGCGGGTCATAATTTGTGGCGCAGGACGGGTTGGATACGGATTGGCCGAGCGTCTGTCCCAAGAACGCAATACTGTTACAGTCATCGACACATCGCCTGATTTGATACGTCAAATCACGAATGAGCTGGATGTGCGCGGCGTTATTGGCCATGGCAGCCATCCAGATGTCCTGGTTCGGGCCGGAGTCCGCGATTGCGATATGATCATCGCTGTCACCTATGCCGACGAAGTGAATATGATGGCCTGCCAGGTGGCGCATTCCCTTTTTGATGTTCCGACCAAAGTCGCCCGTGTGCGCGCTCAAGGCTATCTCGATAACCAATGGAACGATCTCTACTCCCGCGAGAATATGCCAATCGATATTATCATTTCCCCTGAGATTGAAATCGGAAAAGCCATCTTGCGCCGTTTGAACACCCCCGGAGCGTTTAACGTTGTCCCATTTGGAGATGGCGCCGTCCAAATGTTAGGGGTCGAAATCAACGAAGATTGTCCAATTATTCAAACCCCAATCCGCCAAATTCCGGATCTGTTTACGGGGTTGCATGCGGCTGTTGTCGGGATTGAACGTGATGGCGAGTTGTTTGCGCCGACACCTGATGATCCCCTAGAGGCGGGAGATCGAGCCTATATCGTCACTCAAGCCGCCCATTCAACGCGTTTGCTGGAGGTGCTTGGGTCACGCCAAGTCCAAGCCCGTCATGTGGTTATTATCGGTGGGGGCAATGTCGGGACTTATGTTGCGGAGAAGCTAGAGGGTAAATCCGGTATGCGGGTCCGCGTTATTGAACGCGATAAAGTCCGTGCAGAAAGAGCCGCGGAGCAATTGAGCCGCACTGTGATTCTAAATGGCGATGCCATGTCAGCCGAAATCCAAGAAGAGGCAGGCGTTCCCAATGCAGAGATGGTCATCGCGCTAACCAATAGTGACAGCGTGAATATCCTCGCAGCGGTACAGGCGAAAAAACTCGGCGCGCGCATGACGATTAGCCTGATCAATGAGGTTTCAATGCAGGGCATGCAGTCGGAGCTGGGCATCGATATGGTGATTGACCCGCGCGCCTCAACGATTTCGTCTATTCTGCGGCATGTTCGCAGAGGGCGTATTTTGGAAGTTTATTCGCTTGAGCAAGGCGGGGCGGAAGTCATTGAAGGCGAAGTCCTTGATACCTCGCCAATGGCGGGGAAAGCTCTCGGTGATGTGGCCATGGGCGAAGGCGTGGCCGTGGGCGCTATTATTGCGGATGGGGCTGTTTTGCCGCCGTCACCGGGCTTGGTGCTACGGCCTGGGAACCGGGTTGTCTTGATGGCGGAAAAAGGCGCTTTGGATGATATTGTCACCATGTTCCGCGTTTCGTCGGATTACTACTAAACTTAGATGGCGATGAACCGAATCCTGTTCTGGCTGGGAAGGACCTTCCTGTTCTGTACCGGTTTGTTCGCGATCACCGGTCTTATCGCGATGATGGCGAGAGATTTCACAGCTGCAATCGTTATGGCCGCCTTTGGGGTCAGTGTCGGGGTCTTTGGCCTGCTGCTTGTCATGTTATCGACGGGGTTCGATACGCGAGAGTCCAAGTCAGAAGCCATACTGTTCTTTGTTTTGTTCTGGATTTTGATGCCGGCTATTCTGTCTTTACCGTTTCGTTTTATGGGCCCGAGCCCGACCTTACTTTCGGCCTATTTTGAAAGCGTGTCGGCTTTCACTACCACGGGAGCATCGCGCTTGAACCCTGATGAATTATCAACGGTCTTACTGTTTTGGCGATCTCTTGTTCAGTGGATTGGCGGGGTGAGTGTTGCGACATTCGCCGTCGTGATCTTGGCAGCGGTCAATCAGACGGGAACAGGTGTGCATAAATCCATGCTGTATACGGTGCAGGACGGTAAACTTTTCAACCGATTGATGGGTGTTGGCGGTCTTGTCGCCGGCGTTTATATGTTCTTGGCGTTAATTGGCTTCACCCTGATGACATTGGGCGGCGCGCCGGCATTTGACGCGCTTTGTCTGGCGCTTTCGGGTGTGAGTACGGGCGGCTTAACACCGCGTGCGGGACCGTTGCAGCTTTATATTCCACCATTTGCCGCAACTGTGTTGGGTATCCTGTGTATTCTCGGGGCGATGAATGTAGCTGTGATTTGGGATTATCTGCGTTTGCGCAAACTCGCGCACGCTCTTCGGATGGTTTTCAATGTGGAGCACCGAGCTTTATTGGTCATATTGGCGACGCTTGTTTTGATAGGTGTCGTCTTTTCCGGCTTGGGAAGTTTGGGAGATCTCATCCTCGACAGTGCATTCTTTGTTAGCTCTGCAGGATTTCAATATCAGGTCATAAGTCTCGATTTGATTCCGCCCGTCATCCTGATTACCTTTGCGCTGACAGGCGGGTCCGCCTTATCCACTGCGGGCGGAGTCAAACTCATCCGTATCTTGCTCCTATTTAGGCATCTCGGAACTGAACTCTCCCGTTTGTCTCATCCGTCGCGCGTCATTCCCGTGACGTTCCGGTCACGCATTATCCCAGATGCCGCGTTCCTGTCGATCTGGGTGTATTTCTTCGCCTATACGCTCGCTTTTGGTATCGGCATCGCCGCATTCGGAGTGGTGGGTTTGGGGCTGGATGATGCGATAGCTTCTTCGGCGGCCAGCCTGTCGAATGTGGGACCCTTGCTCAATTTGACCCTACCCGAATCGGGGCTGACCTATGCGCAATTTACAAATGGACAAATGAGTGTTGGCGTTGTTCTGATGTTATTGGGACGAATTGAGGTTTTGGCCGCTGTCGCCCTGATTTTACCCAATTTCTGGAGGCAATAAGCCCAACTGCAATATTTTAACAGCCATCGCAGATTTGGCTCTTGAAACCCCCCAGTCGCTGGGACAAGACGTGATCGTGGGCCGCAGCGGGGCAGAGCTTCTGACCTCAAGCTTTGGAAAATTAACATTGGGGACCATTATGTCCGACCGTAATCAAAATCTTCAGGACACATTCCTAAATACCGTCCGGAAAACAAAAACGCCGCTCACGATCTTCTTGGTCAATGGGGTAAAACTGCAAGGCGTGGTCACTTGGTTTGATAATTTCTGTGTTTTACTACGCCGTGATGGGCAGGTTCAGCTTGTTTATAAACATGCGATATCGACAATTATGCCCGGTGGTCCCGTTCAACTTCACGATCCCGTCGATGAAGACTAGCCTTTTGAAAGTCACGTATGGTTGAACATGCTGTAAAGCGTGACCGGGCCTTGGTTGCCCACCCCAGATTTGCTGATAATCGCGCATCCGACGCGGATTATGATTTGGATGAAGCAATAGGTCTGGCTGAAGCTCTGGGCGTGGACCCTGTTTCAGCTCGTATTGTGCCGATACGAGATATCAAGAGTTCTAACTTTTTTGGATCGGGCCAAATCGAAGATATAGCCGCAGTGATTTTGGGCGAAGCCTTATCGCTCGTGATAGTGAATGCGACCCTGACACCGGTTCAGCAGCGGAATTTGGAACGCACGCTAAAAGTCAAAGTCATTGACCGTACAGGTCTAATCCTCGAAATTTTTGGTCTGCGCGCTGCTACGAAAGAGGGACGACTGCAAGTTGAACTCGCGCGCCTCGGATATGAACGCTCGCGCCTCGTGCGGACCTGGACCCATTTGGAGCGCCAACGCGGCGGCACGGGCGGATTGGCTGGACCCGGTGAAACCCAAATCGAGAGTGATCGTCGAGTTCTAAATGATAAAATGGTTCGTCTAAAGCGAAAGCTAGACGATGTCCGCCGGACGCGCGGGTTGCAGCGCCAACAACGCCAACGCGCGCCAGAACGTGTCGTTGCGCTTGTCGGATATACCAATGCGGGGAAATCCACGCTGTTTAACAAGATCACCGCTGGCGGTGTCTTAGCGAAGGATATGCTCTTCGCGACTTTGGACACGACGCATCGCGTTCTGCCTTTGCCCAGCGGTCAGACGGCGGTCTTGTCAGATACGGTTGGATTTATCTCTGATTTGCCGACATCGCTTATCACGGCGTTTCGCGCGACATTAGAGGAGGTCAAGGAAGCCGACCTTCTTGTCCATGTCCGAGATATGTCTGATCCCTTAACAGAGCGTCGCCGCGAAGAAGTCATGGACGTTCTCAACCAGATTGAGGCCGGGCCGGAACATTCGCAGTCCATGATCGAAGTCTGGAACAAGACCGATCTGCTGAATGAAGAGCAGGCCAGACATTTGGCTGAGCGGGCCTCAGCGTCTCGTACCCATATTGATATGATTGACGCTTTTGAGGTGTCTTGCTTGACTGGCGGCGGAATTGAGGCGTTGGAGAACGGGATCGAAGAAGTTTTGACGCGCAATGATCATATTCTGGATGTGCGGGTCACACCTGCGAATTTCTCCGCTCGCGCTTGGCTTCATGAAAATGGTCAAGTCCTGCGCGACGAAGCAGGTGAGGGCGGCATAGCCAATATGCAAGTGCGTCTCTCGGAGTCTGACGCCGGTAAATTTTTGGCGCGCTATAAAGAATTGATCGTCAATTAGAGGCCGTCACGTTTAGCAGCTTGCCAAAGCACCTCCATCTCATCCAGAGATAGGGCTTCCAAATCAGGGTCCGCACGGTCTTCAACCGCATTAAAGCGGCGGGTGAATTTGCTATTGGCCCGTCGCAACGCCGCTTCGGGTTCGACTTTGAGTTTTCGGGCGAGGTTAACAACCGAGAAGAGTAGATCGCCGATTTCGGCTTCAATCTCGATTTGGTCAGCCGCTTGGACGGCCTCGCTAACTTCCTCGATTTCTTCGCGTAATTTCTCAATTGGGCCTTGTGTGTCCGGCCAGTCAAAGCCGCGTTTGGCCGCGCGTTTTTGTAGCTTTTCCGCCCGCATCAGTGCAGGTAGGGATTTCGCGACTCCGTCTAGGGTCCGGGCTTGTCCTTCATCTTTTCGCTCGACGGCCTTTATCGCGTCCCAATCGGGCACATCAGCGCCTTTGAAAACATGCGGATGCCGCCGCACCATTTTCTCGACCAAACCGTCACAGACATCAGTGAAATCGAAAGCCTCGATTTCTGACGCCATTTTGGCGTGGAATAAGACTTGAAATAAAAGGTCGCCCAGCTCGTTTTTGAGGTCTGCCATGTCCTTGCGCTGAACAGCGTCCAGAACCTCATAGCTTTCTTCAACCGTGTAGGGCGCAATCGTCTCAAACGTCTGCTCGCGGTCCCAAGGACAATCTGCGCGCAACCGGTCCATGAGCGCCGTGATGCGGTCATAGGGCGTATCGCCAAGATCCGTCATCTTCTGGGTTTCCGCAAAGTGAGGAGCACCAAGCTACCCAAGGTCAGAATTGAAATGCCGTATGATGCCAGGATGAAAAAAGTATTTTTGCCAAAATCAATCATGAGCTGACGTCTTCCAATGTCACGGTTGCGGGTTTGGATTGCGCCGCGCGATTTCGCTTGAGCTCCGCCAGTTCGGCTTCTGTCCCGCGCAGGGCAAACCACGCCAACAGAGCGGTATATCCCAAACTCATGCACAGCAGCGGCATGAGCAATTCAGGTGGTAAACCCGGCGCGCCCGGCTCTGAAATTGTGGCAGGTTGATGAAGTGTATTCCACCA
>CAZSKH010000021.1:0-3568 GCA_964607395.1 uncultured Algimonas sp. | reverse complement strand
ACGCTATCTGCGAGGCTGTGCCGCCAAACGAAACTGACGAAACTCGCGATGGCAATGGCTGAATAAGCCGCCATGGCACACCAAGCCGCAGGGACGTGTACATACATAATCCGGACAGCTTGTCCGTGTTCGACAGCTGGTGGCGAGATGAAAAGTGCAAGGGCCAAACCTATGCCGATAAGCATCAACGCTGACCATCCGCTTACAGGCGTAGCAAATCGGGAAAACCGCAGGAAGCGCGCCGGATTGGCAAGATATGAAATAAAACGCATTTAGCGATCCGTGTTGACTGATAAAGCCGCAGCTGATGCGGGGATAGATACCGCTAATGCCAGCAAGGATAAACCGATAAGACCGCGAAATTCTACCGCAGCTAATCCTTCCGTCTGATAGGATTGTGTCGCGGCGACGCCGAATATGAGTAAGGGGACGAGGAGCGGCGCGGTGATAAAAATAGCGAGAAACCCGCCTTTGCCGCGTGCCCCCGTTAACGCGCCTGCTAGGGCTGTAAAAGCGGCTAGGCCGGGTAGGGCGCAGAGTAAGGCCAAGACTAATCCCGTCACTGTTTTGGCGCTGAGATCGAATAAGAGCGACCAAAGCGGGACGGCGACAATAAGCGGTAAGAGGTAGATGAGGCAGAAGCTTATGAGGCCGGCGACAGCTTGCGTGAGATAGCTCACACCAGAAAGCCAAAGCTGGCCCGTCGTCCCGTCGCGTAAATCATCGGCGAAGACACGGTCAACGCTCATTAAGGCGGCAAAGGTTATGGCGAGCCAAATCAGCGGAGCCCCCAATCGCCGCAAGACCGACATCTCTCCGTCGAGGGCGATACCGCAGAGCGCGAGGAATATCGCCATGAACACCAGGCCATAGGCCCAGCTTCCGCCGGAGCGCGCTGCGCGAATGAGATCGCGGCGCAGAATTTTTGTAACTGCGCTCATCCTAAAACGAGTCGCTGCGTTGGAATATCCTGAACGGCAATGGGCGCGTGGGACGCGACCAAGGCCAAACCTCCGGCGCTCACATGGGATTGCAGATGACGGGCAATCATAGTCCGACCATCTATATCCAATCCTGCCAAAGGCTCGTCCAATATCCAAATGGGTTTTTGACATGCCAATAATTTTGCAAAGGACAGCCGCTTTGCCTGACCCGTCGATAGGTTCTGGGTTAACGTCTCGCCGTGTTGCGACATATCTGCCGTGCCCAAATCAGCGTTCCAAAAACGGGCGTCCTCACGGGCCTTTAGTCCGGGCTTGGCGTAAGTGTCGGCAGGCAGAAATGAAATCGCCTCTGGGGCCGTCACGTCTACCCCGCCAACTTCCCATTTGACCCTGCCGCTGGCGATGCGGCTCACGCCTGCACAACTTCGCAAGAGCGAGGTTTTCCCAATGCCGTTTCCGCCAACAACCCAAAGCAATTTCGGACCTGAGAGTTCCAAGGTTAAATTGGAAATCAGAGGTTTACCGCCGCGTTCAACAGAGACGTCCTCTAACCATAATTTAGGCTGACCTAGCATGGCGTGCATTTAACGGAGCCAAACAGTTATGTCACTCACTCTGTCTAGATGGCTTGATGCGTCGGCCATTCGTGGTATTTGGCCGCTATGTCTGAGACTCGCATAAGACCGCCACATCGAAATCGCCGCCTGATCTGGATTGTTGCTTTAGGTGTTATGCTTGCGAGCGGTTTGTTTTTGATTTTTCAGGTGCTGAACACGAACACTCAGTTTTTTGAGAACCCGGCAGATGTTGTAGCTGATGGTTTTCAGCCGCGCTCCGAAGTTTTTAAAATTGGCGGACTTGTCGCCGATGGCACAGTTGAAACTCAAGGCCTGACGACCAAATTCCGAGTTGAGGATTTTGAACGCGACATGGTGCGCGAACTGCACGTCACCTATACAGGCGCTTTGCCGGATTTATTTCGCGAAGGTCAGGGTGTTGTTATATCCGGTCAGCTAACCTCGCCGACAAGATTTCAAGCCCGCGAGGTTTTGGCGAAACATGATGAGAATTATCAACCCAAAATAAATTACCGAGATGAGCTCACCAGCCCTTAAAACTTTGAACGTTTCAGGCGTAGCGAAGGCTGAGGGAAACCTCTCAAATCCGATTTTCTTATAAATTTTGTGACACCGGGGAATTTAGTGACGAGCAGATTGGTCGATGTGGGGCAACCTCTCTACTCGCCGTGTTGGGCTTTCACCGAACGTTACAACTATGACAGAATTCGATAGCTTAAGGGAAGTAAATCATCGAAAAACTGGGGTCGAAAATTGTATATTGGGCCAAAATGTCGCAGTTTTTCAGCTTAAATTGGGGGGCTTTGAGCTGAAAGACAACGCCGAGTTGAGGTTGTGTTTAAAGTGTTGTCTCACAGTTAACCGACTTGCATCTTAGGGCTGCGGCTCACCTTCATCTTGCACTTTGCGATTCGCGCTCTACACGGCTTCTCATGAGCGAAAAGCCGGATATGATTATTGTGGGGGCGGGACTGTCGGGCCTTTTGACCGCATGGCGCTGCCTGGATGTGAACCCGGATTTGCGGATCGAAATCATAGAAGCGTCGGACAAGATTGCTGGCGATCATACGTGGTCTTTTAACCTGACGGATGTTGCGAAAAATCTGCGAGATTGGATAAAGCCTTTCATTGCCTACCGCTGGGAGAGCTATGACGTGAAATTCCCGAAACGGGAACGCACTTTGGATATTACCTATTGCACCGGAAATTCCGAAACGCTGCGAGCCTGTATCCAGCCGCATATTGAGAGTGGGCGGTTGAAGGTAAGGTTAAATACATCTGTTGAAACTTTGGAACCCGATCATGTGGTTTTAAAAGGGGGCGAAAAACTCTCGGCTCAATGCGTTTTGGATGCGCGCGGGTTTGAGCCGAATGATGATGTTTTCCTCGGTTATCAGAAATTCGTCGGTCACGTCATTAAAACGAAAACGCCGCATGGGGTTGAGCGTCCCATCATCATGGATGCGACCGTGCCGCAACTCGGCGGATATCGTTTTGTCTATTGCTTGCCATATTCTGAGACTGAACTCCTTGTTGAAGATACATATTATACTGACGGGCCAGAGCTTCGCAGTCAGGAAGTCGACGCCCGCATTGGTGAGTATATCAGAGAGAACATAACCGTGGACGCATATGAGACGGTGCGGCGGGAAAAGGGCGTTTTGCCGATAACTTTGGGAGTGGATAGACCGGCATATGACGTTTCAGCGATAGGGATTAGAGGTGGATATTATCATGCTGTCACAGGGTATAGTTTTCCTGATGCGCTCAGTAATGCTTACTGGCTTGCATGGGACATAGACTGCTTTCGCGATGGTGATGAAGAAACAAAGAAATTTCACCTTCTCAGTATGAATAATACTCATCTTAACACGAAGTATCGTGAAGAACGCTTCCTCCGCCTCCTCAATCGCATGCTCTTTCGCGCGGCAAAACCCACCGAGCGCTATTCTGTCCTCCAACGGTTTTATGGCCTGAACCAAGGTCTCATTGAGCGGTTTTATGCGGGGCAACTGACATGGCGCGACAAAGCGCGCATCCTCATTG
>CAZSKH010000020.1:11131-15652 GCA_964607395.1 uncultured Algimonas sp. | reverse complement strand
CTTTGCCGGATATGTATTTATCTCCAGATGCAAAATGGTCAGCAGCGGGCGGCGCTGCCGTGTTTGGCGATGAGGTGGGCTTCGGCGCTACGCTTGCCATCCGCGGGAATAAGAATTGGAGCTTCGGCGCCAGTGCTGCGATTGGCGGAGACGAAGCTGCAGGCAAAGTTCAGGTGCGTTGGGCGAAGTAAATATGATCCAGACATCTGACCTTTCCGCCGGTGAAGAGACTGCGCGGTCAGATCGAAATTAACGGCGCCGTCTAATCATGCAGGCGGCCCTTTTTCATTTAAGTACCTAAAACCAGGCACAGAGGACCGTTTACCGCTCATCTTGAAAACAGTCGAAGGAGGGCTTTGTCACTTTAATGCCAGTTTCCAGACAATCCGCTAAGCTCACGGGATGAGAACCTCAATTTATACCCTCCATTGTTTCCATCTGGACATCATTCGTTGCACCGTTTGGATGTATTTCGGGTTCAACTTCAGCTTCCAAGATTTGGCAGAGCTTATGATCGAACGCGGCATTGATGTGTTCTACGAAACCATTCGTAGGTGGATCGACTCGTTCGGATCGGCATATGCAAAACGGATAAAGTCGCGGTCTGAGAGCCCCTCGTCTGTTTGGCATTTGGATGAAGTCTGTGCCAAAATATATGGTAAAATGGTCTATCTTTGGAAAGCGGTTGATGACGAACGCACAGTCCTTGGTGTTATTATTCAAAGAGGTCAGAACACAAAAGCGGCCACGCCGCCTATTACAGAAACTCTTCAAGAACCAAAGTATAAGTCGGCTTTGCGACGTCTTGTCTTAAGTCCTGCACACTGGCAAACGACTTAAAATGAAGAGAGGCCTTTCATGTCAAAAACGCCAGCTACGCTCAATATCCCCTTAAGCGAGCTAGATGAAGGTACCTTGCGGTTAACCCTCAATAATGCCGCGCGGCGCAATGCGCGCTCCGAAGACATGTTATCAGAACTCGGATATGCCTTTGCGAGCGCGTCTAAAGATTCGGCTGTGTGGGTCGTTATTTAAGCGGCGAATGGCACGGCATTTTGTGCGGGGCATGACCTCAAAGAAATGACTGTCGGTCGGGCATCGGCAGATAAGGGCGAAGACTATTTCGCAAAAATCATGGCGATGTGCTCCAGCGTCATGCAGGCGATTGTGAATTGCCTGAAACTCTCCATTGCCGAAGTTACAGGCGTTGCAACAGCGGCGGGCTGTCAATTAGTCGCGAGTTGCGATCTTGCAGTTGCTGTGGAGACCGCGAAGTTTAGCACGCTAGGAGTGCATAATTGGCTTGTTTTGCTCAACGCCTATGGTCGCCCTCCCGCCCAATGTCGCGCGTAAGCATGTGATGGAAATGCTTCTGACCGGTGATATGATCTCTGCCGCACGCGCTGCCGAAATTGGATTGATCAATAAATCCGTGCCCGAAGGTGCCTTGCGCGACGTCACGCGAGAGATGGCGAGAAGAATCGCCTCTAAATCAAGCATAACCCTCGCGACAGGAAAGCGCGCCTTCTACGCACAAAGCGAAATGACCTTACCCGATGCCTATGACTACGCTTCAAAAGTGATGGTTGAAAATCTACTGGCCCGCGACGCTCCGGAAGGCATTGGTGCATTCATCGAAAATCGTGCGCCTAAATGGACAAATAGTTAAACGCGGATGGCCAATCCTTATAATATTTACCTTGATCGGGGTGCACAATGACTGTGTCCGTCGGTTTACGCCGCCAGACGGCCATCAACAGAGCGTTCAGGGCTAGCGATGTCTGCATCCGCGAAGCCATGGACCAACCCACGACTCTGCGTGAGTAGAGGTCGATGACGGCCGCCAAGTACAGCCAGCCCTCATGCGTTCGGATGTAAGTAATATCGGTCACCCAAACCGTATCAGGCGCTTCAACGTTGAAGTCCTGTTGCAACCGATTAGCGGCCACAATAGCAGGCCTAGTGCCAGACTTGCCGGGACGGCGTTTATAACCGACTTGCGCCCGTAAACCTTCGCCTCGCATGAGCTTGGCAACGGTGTTAGCTGCGCAGGGCTCGCCCAGGCTCAGCAGGTCGTGGTGAATTTTACGATAGCCATAAACGCAGCCGCTCTCGAGCCAAGACTGATTAATAAGCCGCGTCAAACGCCGTCTACGCTTAGCTTGTCGGGACAAACCGTTCTTGAGCCAAGCATAAAAACCACTGGCATGAACCTTCAGCACGCGGCACATAGCGCGCACTGAAAACTCGTCCCGATGCGCTTTGATAAAAGCGTACTTCACCTGTGGTCGTTTGCGAAGAACGCTGTGGCCTTTTTTAATATATCACGCTCTTCCGTGACACGCCGCAACTCAGCCTTCAGACGCTTGACCTCCGCAGCATCGGCTGATCCAGCTGATGTGTCTGACTTCCCACCATATCGCTTCACCCAATCGTAAAGCGACTTCTTACTGACGCCGAGCCGCCCCGCGACCGATGTCACGCTATGACCCTTATCCGTGACCTGCGCCACAGCCCCCAATTTAAACTCTTCTGTATATCGAATACGACCGCCCATAAGACACTCTCCTTGCTTCCAGTTTTACCAAACAAGGTGTCTACAAAGCTAAGGGCACATCAAGACGCGCTTCCTGATAAAATCATTTTTTTCAATGGAGATCATGACGGATCTGGCCCGTCTACAGATGTAATTGGTTTCAGTGAAACCGCATCGATGCTAACCTTTAGCTCCGCGTCCGATGCAAAATTCTCTGATAGTGGGACAAAACCAGAAACATTGTCAGAATGTACTTACTTGCCAAACTCAGGTTATGACTCCAATGTTAAACATATCTGTTTAAACCCCAAGCATGCCATGGCCAGTGGAGGTCCCGATCCAAATTTTATAATTAGCTTTCGAGCGCGAATAAAATAGCTCTGAGAGGCAAGATAGCGAACCATTAGAAAAGAAATGTTTCGGCTTCCCTGGAATTAGAAAGATGTAGCTAAAGTTTATATCGTTCAAAATAGGCGGCCCAATTATCAAATTGGCTGGACCCAATCGCGTATTTAACGCCATTTACGAATGACTCGGATAGGCAGTCGCACCGCCAACTCCAAATACAACGCTTCTAGAGTTCCTACATTCACATCAAACTCGTCACAAACGGTTTCACTTGCCAAACGGACTCGTTTTCACCGTTATTGGAACAGCTTGGACCACACTTTTGATGCAGCTGTAGAGCCCTCTGATTTTAACCAGCGTGGAACTTGATGCTGCATCCCTAAATCGAACGCTCGATGTATGCAACATACCTTTAAGATCAGAAATTTTTGGTTCAACAACGACTTTGTTCAATAAGTCTGAAGCAAACGCATTGGACCCTAGAGCCTTGTTCGAAATAGCGGTAAAGAAGGCAGTTTGCATTTAGAAAACGATAGGATTTTCCCAAAACACCAAATAAGGGTGCATTAACTATTACTTCCTAGTTTCTAATCATGGTAAACATTGTTGAAAACTCAAGCCGCAGTCAGAGATGGAAGCGCGGCTCAGTAAAGAAAAAACGCGCTATCAGGTCCAGCCACGCCACTCCGCCTCAGGTCTTGTTTTTCGCGGGAGTTCTCGCAGCAGCTGCCGCAATAGTTATATTACGCCCATTTAAAGAATATAGTCTTTGGACTCTTTTATTTTTCCTGCCCATTTTATCCATTTATATATCTGACATAGTTCAAAGAAAAAGGACCGTTCTTAGGATCTACCCCGTGATTGGACATCTAAGATATTTTTTAGAGTCTATTCGTCCAGAAATTCAACAGTACTTTATAGAGTCCGATACAAATGGAAAACCTTTCAGTCGCGAATATCGATCTTTAGTCTATCAACGCGCAAAAAAAGAGCGAGACACTAGACCCTTCGGGACGGTTTTTGACGTGTATGAGCAAGGGCATGATTGGGTAAATCATTCTGTTGCTCCTACAGTTCCGCCGAAAACGGCTCCTAGGATTCGGTTTGGGGGTCCTGATTGCAAAAAGCCTTATATGGCATCTTTGTTAAATATATCTGCCATGAGCTATGGTGCATTGAGCAAGAATGCGATTTTGGCCTTGAACAAAGGGGCGAAATTGGGAGGGTTTGCCCATAATACGGGCGAAGGCGGGGTCAGCGCATACCACCTTAAACATCAGGGTGATCTCGTTTGGCAAATTGGAACAGGTTACTTCGGTTGCCGAGATCGGAATGGACGCTTCGAAACCAAAAGTTTTGTTGCAACCGCGACAAATACAGCCGTTAAGATGATAGAAGTTAAGCTCTCGCAAGGCGCGAAACCAGGTCATGGGGGTATTCTACCAGCAGCAAAGCTAACGCCTGAGATCGCCAAAATACGCGGAGTAGAAATGGGCGGTGATGTTATTTCTCCCGGAGCTCATTCTGCTTTCGCCAGTCCCGCCGAGCTATTGTTTTTCATCTCCTATCTTCGAGACCTGTCAGGTGGGAAACCAGTCGGGTTTAAGTTGTGCATCGGAAATAAAGTCGAATTTTTG
>CAZSKH010000020.1:6886-11031 GCA_964607395.1 uncultured Algimonas sp. | reverse complement strand
GCGACACAAAATGCATCTAGGTTTAACGCTTTGGATGTCGACTCAAAAGCTCAGCGAGTCGCAAACTATCAAAATGCAAATATCAAGAGCTTGATGGAGCTTATGGCCAGCGCCGGCCTCAGTTCGCCGCAGGAGGTCAAACCCCATCATATTTTCCATCGGACAAGATGTGGCGAGACGAAAAGTTATGAGACCTTATATGATTTTCTTAAAGCTGGCGCCCTGCTCTCCCCAGAAACCACTCCACCAAGTTGGTCAAAAATTTGGAATCAGAGTAAACCAGACTCGTGGCGAGCCGCATGAAGCCGTACAGATATCTTTTTCCAATAGTCTCAATCGCATTTGGAACGGCCTTACCTGCACATGCAGAAAATTCATTGGCATGTAATAGCGTGAATGAAGTTTTTCGTGCTGTCGCAGTACATCAAAACATTCGATATGAATATGCCCTCAAGTCTAATGTTACAGCGCTATTTAGCTTAGAAAAAATTGTGCAAGAGGTAGAGCCAAGTTTTTATCTCACAAATCTAAATACGTCGGAGCTGAAATCTGAAGTTCAAATAATAATGCAATACCTTATCGATTTAGAAGAAAACATATTATACTCTAGACTGAATAGCTCGCTGAACGGATTTAGCGCCCCCCCGCCTTCAAATTTATTGACTAGTTTGGAGTCTGTTGGTCAGTATTGGGGCTGTTCTTTAACAAATGAGACAGCCGGGTTTAGCGAGGTATCATCACAGAAGCAGACAAAGTACCGTGGAGATCAGACCCAGAAAAATGGGCAGTCGACTTATTCAAGTAGAACGCCAGAGGTGAAAAATATTCCTCGAATATCGGGGCAAAGAGGTGGTGAAAACGCGAGTCGCTTTGCGTTTAGATCAGTTGAGTTACAGCAACGGAAAGCAGGGTGGTTGATGTCGATCGGAATACTGACACTTATCCTTGGCACGTTTGTAATTCAAAGACGCGAGCGGAAACATAGAAAAAGAGAAGAGCGCACCTATATACAACTACCTATCAAACTTCGTTTGGAAAGCACTGATTATCTCGTCTATCTGGCCGATATTTCGATGAACGGGGCGAAAGTAAAGCACGATGAAGTTTTAATGCCCAATGACAAGATCCACGTTGAAATCAGAGGTCATTGGCATGCAGGGCAAGTCAAATGGAGTAACGACGTATACGCAGGTTTAATGTTCAAGCGACCTGTGAGGGAAGAAACGTTAAATTCAATAACCTCATCTTGAATCCTTAAGTCGCCGTTGAACTTAGATCGAAATTTGCCGATGAAACTGAAAGGAATTCGCGCCAGTATTGTACTTTGGGATAACAACACTGGCGCGAGAAGTTGCAGCTTACTTCGGTGTGAATGAATTTAGCTGAAGTGAATTAACACTATAATAGTGTATTACAGAATTTTTACTAATCAAAGAATAACAAAGATCATAAAACACACTTTAGAATTAATTTCCCGATCCCAGTCGTTGAGTGGATTACACCTTGGACAATTACCCAAACCCTATACCATTCAAGATACCCGCAAAAAATAGTCCGGCGTTACTTCAAAATATTCACAATATTTTCTATAACCGCCCCACACGTCTATTGCCCTCTCGTTTATATTTCTTAAGTCTTGGTAAGAATTCAAGCCCTCGGCATCTCCTACATCAATTTGGCTTGACTCCAACTTCCGACGCATGAGTTAAACTCTTTTGCCCATGTACATATCGACACGGTCCACCTCGCCAGTATTCGAAAGACTTAAGGCTGAAAGACCTGCTCGACATTTAGGAAACGGCACACGGACTCGATTAGTTCATCAGAAGCTGAAAGACTGCTCAATGACTGGCTTTCAACAACTTCATGTCGCCACAGCGCCAGAATAGCTCGTGCGTCATCTAAGGTTCTGATTTCTGAGTTAATAGCGGTCTCCAATAAATCAGCCTGTTTGTCCATCAAAAATGTCTCACGTTTATTCAAACGCTGTTCTTCCAAATCTGTGGTGGGAACAACATCACTTATCCCGTGTAATTTCATACCGGTAACCTTATACTCGTAAATCAATTCGTCGATTTTCAAGTGTGGCGCATTTGCGGTTTTGTCTTCAGCGATTGCAGCGTTTAGCATAGTCATAATTAATTTCCTTAGACATAAAGGAGCGAATTGCTCTTGAGTACAATACACAAATTCATACACACCAAAAATACCACATATACCCTAATACACTCTTATATACGTATTCGTTTAGACTTGATTAACCATGCTTACCCGCGGGCACTCAGAATAAGGGGTGAGGTTGATTGGACGGTCACAAGGGGGTCATAATGACTAGGACGAGACAGTTGGAGTCTTATCACGGGACTCACTTTAGGGGATTCACAAACCCCTTTGATTGGGTTACTATCAAAAGTAGTGCGTTATCGAATTTTATAGTTTTGCCTTAAAGAAGCGGTGTAGTTGCTGCATCTTTTCTGACTCACGACTATACTTTCTCTCTCTCCCAGATTGAGCAATCAGCTGCGACTTACGGTCCAGATAGTTTTCACTAGCTAAGGCAGTCCGCAGCGCGAACTCACTTTTCCTTTTGTCGATCTGAAGCTCTCTGATTTCAGAACGATAGCTCTCGGCCGTAAGCCCCAACCCTTCCAAAAAGATTGATAAATTGGAATGAGAGATTGCTGAGAATTGATTTGGACCTACACCACAAACATTGATCCGAGCAGCGACTTCCTTAGATTTAAGTTCTCCCAGTTTTCGTTCAAGTTCAATAATGGACTTGTTCAACCGAGCCAACTGGCCCTCTGCAACACGTATTTTTAGATCATTCAGCTCTTTGAGTTTTTCAATATTCTTCAACATGGAAAATCAATACTCCGGGCGTTTGAGACTATCGGCAAAGTGAATTGACGCGGCGACCGCTGCATAATGTTCTGGGCGAATAGATTCACCCAACTCGACACTTGCATGAATTGCGCGCGCCGAAGGCGGATCAGAGTAGATTGCAATATCGTGTAACTTAGCTTGATGACGAATACGGGCCGCTATCTCATCAACACCTTTGGCAACCAAAACAGGTACGCCGCCGACTTCACGGTCCCACCGCAGTGCAACTGCGTAGTGAGTTGGGTTGACAATAATCACATCAGCAGTTTTTACGTCCTGCAACATAGAGGCTTGAGATATCTCTTGAGCTTTTGCACGCCGAGCGCTCTTCATATGTGGGTCCCCTTCGCTCTCTTTATTTTCGTCACGAACTTCGGTTAAGGTCATACGTAGCTTCTTGAGGTGAGCAAATAAGCTATAGGGCAAATCAAAAAATGTAATAATTGCAATCGCCCCGACCATACAAAGCGTCAGTTGAAAAGCAGCAGCACCCATTTGTGGTAAGATAAGGCCAGGCTCTGTGGCCGCTTGTCCCGGTAGATCTGGAAAAATCGTCCAAAGGAACATTCCTGCAATCGTAGCTACAAACGTTAATTTCATGACGCGCTTTCCGAACTCAACCATCCCTTGCCCACCGTATTTTTGCTTAGCATTGGAGATCGGAGATATTCGAGAGAGCTTTGGTTGAATTTTTGATGGCGCGAAAACAATCGCGCGCTGAACAATAAGAGAGACAAGCACCGCGATGATAAGGATAAGGAAAATTGGAGTCGCAGACAAAATTGGATCGAGAAAAAATGATGCCGCGCCATTGGCAATAGTACCGCCATCATCAGAGCCCAAAATACGTTCCCCCATCTCAGACGGGCGTGCGAGCATCCCCGACAAAGCGACATGTACACGCCCGACGACCCAGTCCCCTACTCCCCAGATTGCGAAAGCCAATCCAAAATAGACCATCAAGGTATTCGCCTCAGTCGATTGGGGCGTATCGCCTTTTTCTCTAGATTGACGAATTTTAGTCTCAGATGCGTCAAAAGACTTTTCTTGACTACTCTCGGACTCCTCGCTCATGCGAACATACCTCGGCTAAAATCCTGAAAATGACTGACCCACAGGATAAGAATTCCGCCCGCTGATATCGCTAGGGCTACTAGGCCTAAACCAATGATAGCAGGCATGCCTACAAATGAGACGAGCAACTGCGGCATAGCACGGTTCACGAAACCCAGAAGAAGATTGTATATGAAGTTTAGGAG
>CAZSKH010000020.1:0-6786 GCA_964607395.1 uncultured Algimonas sp. | reverse complement strand
GGATTTCGAACACCCTTTGTGGAAAGTACAGACCGAATGAAACGTCGGCGATTTGCCGTCGTCACGACAGCTGCAAAAGCTCCCTGCCTTGCCGCTTTATCGAGTGCAGTTTTTACGTCATTAGCCAAGGCGTTGAAAGCATCGGGTGGCAAAGCGATTTGACGCTGACCATTCGCATCTGGTGTCTCATTTGCCTGAATCTTTTTTTCCCACTCCGGCCCAATTTGAACCAAGGGTAAACGCCCCTGATCATCGCGCAGTTTGGCGACAAAATCATATGACAAACGACGTCGTACGAAATCCGCAAGTTGCTCGGTTGTCGTGAGAACAGCCTTACCTTCCGCTATCGTCTCCAAAATAACGGGTAGGTTACGAACAGATACTCGTTCTTCAAGCATGAGGCGCATAACGCCTTGAAGGAGTTCTAGTGGAACTTTTTCAGGAAGAAACTCATCAAGAATGGCTGCATTACTTTGCGCTCTCTCGGGGTCTGAAACCGTTTTAAACGTATCTAAAGTGGCGCGAAGCGAACGTCGTGTTAAGAGTTTTCCAAAATTGTCTTGAATTATTTCTAGAACATGTGTGGCAAGAACCTCAATCGGCGCAATAACGGTCGCCCCGACTACAATTAGCTCGGTTTCATAACCTTTTTCTACCCACCTTGCAGGGGCCTGAAAGACGGGCTCTTTTGTGTTAATGCCGGGGATATCCAAATGGTCGGTTTCATCCAGTAGCGCCAAAAGATGGTCAGGCATCAACGTTTGGGACGTAACTTCGGCTCCTTGAACACGAATTCGGTAACTGTCATTGGGAAGCAGGGGATTGTCGGTCAAACGAATGGCGGGCAATACGAAGCCATATTCTGTTATAATATACTTTCGAACTTTTTGTACACGCTGATCAAACCCGAAATCTTCATGCATGATTGATGGAACGAGGTTCGGCGATAACTCAACGTTTATTTCGTCAATATCAAGCGCGTCACCTAAAAGCGGTTTAGCAGGCTCTTCATCAGTATCCGCAGTAGCGGCCCCGTCTGCCGCAACAGCCTTGATTTGTTCTTTGTAGAAATACCATGAAGCCGCACCCAGCAGCGCCGCTCCACCCATGAATGGAACAAATGGTAGGCCAGGGAAAAAGGCGAAGATCATCATAATACCCGCGACCGCACCAAGTGCGGCAGGGTATTGCCCAAACTGTTTGGTAAGGGCGAAATCAACCGTCTCCTCACCTTTACCCTTTGCGAGTAGAAGGCCTGCAGCTATAGAAATAATAACAGCGGGAATTTGGGAAACGAGACCGTCACCTACTGTCAATATTGAATAATTCTGTACGGCTTCACCAAAGGAAATTTTGTGAACGCCAATTCCAATTGCGATACCAGCAAGCAAATTTAGGAGCGTAATAAGAATACCCGCAATTGCGTCACCCTTCATAAATTTCGATACACCATCTAACGATCCGAGGAACGCTGTCTCTTCCTGCTCACGTGCGCGACGTTCACTGGCTTGAGCATGGGTAATTGCGCCTGCTGCCAAATCCGCATCGATAGCCATTTGTTTACCAGGCATTGCATCCAATGCAAAACGCGCACCGACCTCTGCCATACGTCCCGCACCTTTGGTGATGACCATGAAGTTCACAATTACTAGAACACAGAATACGATCAAACCTATAAAGACGTTCCCTCCCATAACGAAACTGGCGAAGCCCTCGATGACGCCACCCGCAGCACTAGGTCCCGTATGACCTTGGCCGATGATCAGCTTTGTAGAGGATATATTGAGCGATAATCTCAAGAGCAGAGATGCAAGTAAAACAGCCGGAAAAGAGCTGAAATCGAGGGGGCGTTCAATAAATAATGTAATTGTGAAGATGAGAATCGCAAAGGCAAAACTAGCCGACAACCCAACGTCCAATACCCAACTTGGGACGGGTAATACCATCATCACAATGATAGTCATTAATCCCACAGATAGGAGAATAGTCGAACTACTTCCGCCTGAAAAAATTGATTTTAATGAGAGTGTTGTGGTCTCTTTAGCGAGGGCTGATTGAGCCATTTTTAGCCAACAATCGCGGGAATAACGATATCATCGAATAGCTTAACACAAATTTGCGCCATAAATCCCGCAGAGATAAAGAAGACTAACAACATCACGCCTAGTTTTGGAACAAATGTTAGTGTCATTTCTTGAATAGATGTGAGCGCTTGAACCAAGCCGACAAGTAAGCCGACGACCAAAGCCGTTATCAAAAGCGGCATTGACATAAGAGCTGCGCCCCAAAGAAACTCACGCAGGATAGATATGATCTCTGTTTCGCCCATCAGACAGGCATCCGAAGTAGTTCCTGATAAGCCTCGACGACCCGGTTACGGATAGTCACGGCAGTCTCCAAAGCAACTTCGGCTTGCGCCATAGCTTGCACCACGGAATGAGCATCGGCCTGCCCATTTGCCATAGCCTGAGTCGTATTTTCGACATTTTCAAAAACCTGCGAAAACGCTTTTACATTTTCCGCAAAACCCTTCCCGTCTTCTATCGCGGGAGCTTTGGTCGTGCCCGTAGCCCCTGCACCGACATCAGGTGTGAGGGCTTGTCTGGCGAGTTGGTATTGGCGCATCGCGCCAAGGGAAGCGGGTTCCATTTCGGATCTCCGTTATATTTAAGTTATGAGCGCAAAAGATCGATTAAGCTGGAGTACATTTGGGTTGCTTGGCGGAATGTAGAGAGGTTGGCTTCGTAGCTTCGGCCTGCCTCACGGGCATCGGCAAGCTCAATCATCATATCAACGTTCGATGACACGACAAAGCCATCGTCGCCCGCCAACGGATGCGACGGATCGTAAATTAAATCACCCTGACTCGGATCTAGTTGGACATTCTCAATTTTTACTTTCTGCGTATCTGTCAACTTGTCCATTTCTTGACCAAACGCGATTGTCTTTCGTTTATATCCATGCGTATCCGCATTTGAGAGATTTTCACTTGCGATACGCAAGCGAAAGCTCTGCACATTCATCCCGCTAGATGCAGCGGCGAGTGATTTACGAAGTGAATTGTCCATTTATTTAGCTCCTGAAGAAAGCACTATAAATTTTTCCCGATGGCCAGTTTCATCAATCCAAGTGATTTTTTGTAGAGCATGAGAGACAGCTGATGATCGTTCTGCACTTGCGCTGAACGCATCATCTGGTCTTCCAGAGAAACCGAATTACCGTTTGGAGACAACGCATCGCCAATGTCCAGCGTTTCAGCCTCAAAGGCTCCCATTATCGGAGTCCCCGTACGAGTTGCATCTGTAAAGATCTCAGCAAACGGCTTAAGGTCTTTGGCTTTATAATTTGGTGTATCCGCATTCGCAATATTATCCGCGATGACCGCATGACGCTGCGAAGCATGGGATGCCATAGCCGAACTTAGACTCAGCATATTTACGGGTTTTAACATTGTCAGACCATCCTAGTCTTTGTAGTTAACGAATAACTAATAAGTGCACCATATAGTTGAATAAATCATTAATGGTACAAAGATGTGAGATGGTCATTGCAGACGATACAACAAATCTCGAAGCGGCGTTTAGAAATTTAATACTGCCCGCTATTACCGTTCAAAAAGGTGCCGTGTCCCAAATTGGGGGCCAGACAATTGAGATTACGGGCCTAAATCACTGTCTAACCTCGGGCTCTTTAGTTGAGCTTCCCCTGCCAGATAACCGGGAAAAGATAGCAGAGGTGATTATGATTTCATCTGACTTCGCCACAGCTATTTTGCATGGCGATATGGCTGGAATCAAAATTGGACAGGCAGCGCACTATAAACCTGAGAAAGTTATTCGACCGTCTCAAGATTGGATTGGGTGTATTCTTGACCACGAGGGACGTAAGAAAGATCGCACCTTTCCGACACCAGGCACCCGAGCGGTTGACTTGAAGTCTAACCCGCCAGCCGCAGCCTTCCGAAAAGGGTTGGGTGCGCGCCTACATACTGGCGTATTGGCCGTGGATACATTCCTACCGATATGTTTGGGGCAACGGGTTGGTCTATTTGCAGGATCAGGCGTTGGAAAATCAACTTTGCTAGGTACGCTGGCCCGACAAAGCCATGCAGACATAAACATAATAGCCCTTATCGGAGAAAGGGGTCGGGAAGTCAGGCATTTTGTGGATCACATCTTAGGTCAAGAAGGCATGTCGAAGTCAATTGTGTTTGCGGCCACATCAGATGCAAGTTCTGCTGTAAAATTAAGAACTGCGCAATTGGCGATGGCAACTGCTGAGCATTTTCGCGATGAAGGCTCACAAATTCTATACTTGTTTGACAGTTTAACGCGCTACGCTGAATCCCATCGGGATATCGCAGTCTCAACAGGTGAAATGCCAGCCCTGCGTGGTTTTCCGCCGTCAACCTTTCGTGCACTAGCATCGCTTTGCGAAAGGGCAGGGCCCGGTGTTGAGGGTTCAGGTGATATCACAGCCATTTTCTCATTACTGGTTGCAGGGTCAGATATGGAAGAGCCTGTCGCAGATATGGTTAGGGGTATTTTGGATGGCCATATTGTCCTCGAGCGCGAAATTGCGGAGCGTGGTCGCTATCCTGCCATTGATATACGGAGGAGCATCTCTCGATCTTTACCCGCTGCTGCAACTGAAACCGAGAACGACATCCTTCGTCGTGCCCGAGAGATGATTATGACTTATGAAACCTCTCAAGCGATTATTCAGGCAGGGTTATATGTGCCGGGGTCGGACACCAAGCTAGACAAAGCTATTTTATGTTATCCTGAGATCGAACATTTAATCACCCAACTAGAAATCGAAAACATTGAGAGTGCGTTCCAGCAACTTCAAGACGCCTTAACTATTGGAAATCAAAAGGTTAGCGATACCAGCGGAGCTGAGGCTTGATGAGCCAGCCTGTAAAATAGATAGTGCCGCGAACCCGGGCGTAGAGGCTGTAGGTCCGCTTTCGATTTGCTGACGTAAGAGAAACCGATTGATCATCGTTTGGACGTTCTCGGGGTTTTCGAAGACATCTACACTTTTACCCCCGAACAGTGCATTGGCCTTATCCGAGAGGATGTCTTTCTGCCTGTCAATATCTAAAGCAGAAAATTCATTGGGTAGGTTAAAGGCAGATTCGATAACGGTTCGAAGAGGTACAGAGCCGATGGCTCGAAACCAACCCGCATTCTCAGACAGTCCTTGCCCTGCAAATTCCTTTATCTTCCTTTCGAAATTCAAAGCAAGGCGCATACTGTCATTGACGTTACCAACTTCCACTTCAAAGGTCTGCCTTTGGTAGCGCTCTGAGATTTCGGAAATACCGCTCGGTGAAATTGATAAGGCACCATCTTGATCTATTCGAATTGTTTGGGCCATTTCGATGTAATCAGAATTATTTAAGCGAATAGCGAAAGCTGAGCGGTCAGCCGTCCCCTCCTCCAATACCTTTCGTACAAATGCACCTTTGTTAATTTCATCTCCTAAACCGAAAGCACCTAGAGCCACTTTGAGTATCCGGCGATCTCCCATGAGGTCATCTAGGGTTTCTACCTCCCCGATATTTGCCTCAAAATATTCCACATCACGCGCTATGTCTGGGGACTTATTAAAAGCCTCCGTTTGACGATCCAATGTCTTTTGCAGGAAATTCCAACCTGCAATTCCACTGCCAGGGATGACGGGTGTCAAAGGCATATTTAACTCGCTAATGCGACGTCAGCTGTAGACTTTGCTAGACGCGTTTCCAGCATTTCAGCCTCGAGTCCAAAAAGAGACTTTAACGCATAGAGTGTGGAATAGTAACGCCCAGCTTCTGCCGAGGCATGAGCTTTTGAAAGGGCTTCAGCTAAAGGCGTATTCGCGAACACATCTCTGAGAGCCTGCAACCCGCTATCTAGCCGCTGCGCGACATCCGTCGGAGAAACATCACCAGACAGTATAAGTTGCACCAGATAATAAACACGTTTTATTGGCGTATCGACACTTGCCGGGTGTATCGCATCCGATAACCTCAAGACATAAACATCATCGCCTTCGACGCATATCTGTGAGCGCTTTGTACCGTTACTCAAAAGAGCTCCATTTACAAGAAAACGTTCGTTTGGCTTCAAACTAATAACAAGACCGGACATTATGCAAACTCCTGATTTAGCTCGAGACTAGGGACTGGCGAAATAACACTTCCTGGTTTTAGGGACTGTTTGAGACCATCTATAATGTTGGTGTTTATATCAATTAAAACGTCGAAATCCGCGGCCCCACGTAATACTTCTTGAGTATGATGTTGTGTGAATTCTGAGAGCTCAATTAAGCGGGACTTCAATGCAACAGGAAGGCGATTTTCGACGTTCGTCAGGTCAATGAAAATCAAATTCCAGAGTTTTGCATTATCGACTAGAGCTTGGGCCAATTCTGAGGTTAAGACCCCCTCGTAAACTTTATTTTCAGCGCGTAACTTTGCAGTAAGTCTGGAGAACAGTTGGAGTTCGATCTGTTTGTCAGAACCTGTTTGACGATTAATTTGGCCATATCCGCGAACTGCATTTTGTTGTGATGTCATAAGACCTTCAGCCTCTTTCAGATTAGAAATGTCGGGCGAGACCTGGGAATATAATCTCGCCCGGCCTTGGGGTTTGCGAAGGCAATACCCAAGTTAGGGCATTGCGGCGAACCGCAATGCGTTATTTAACTCCGCTCGGTTTAACGGAAGAGTGATAGGAGTGACTGTGGTCCCTGGTTAGCGATTGAGAGCGCCTGGACACCGAGCTGCTGCTGAACCTG
>CAZSKH010000019.1:0-16421 GCA_964607395.1 uncultured Algimonas sp. | reverse complement strand
GGGCCACGCCTAGGCCCGCCAAAATCCCGACTCCGCCCGATGTCGGGATCGTGCCGCTATGAGAGGAGCGCTCATCAGACGCATCACCCAATCCCGCAACAACCATAAACCCGCTTACGGCGAGACTACCGAGGAAAGCCAGCAGACCAATTTGTATCCAGAGTGACATCGTCGGCGTCATCATTCGCTCGCATCCTCTGCCCTGTCGCCGAGGCGGCACGCCCGCACCCACCAGTCTTTTTGGTTTGCGGAGATCGCTTGTGCCGCAGCGGCGGCTTGTGCGTCAGACCGGAAAATGCCGAAACAGGTCGCGCCCGAACCCGACATGCGGGCTAGCTCACACCCGGCTTGCTGGGCCAAAGCGCGCAAGACATCGTTGATGATGGGGGCCTGCGCTATCGCAAAATCTTGCATGTGATTTTGACCCGCTAACGCGCGGGACAGCAAGCTACCTGTGAGCTTATTGGCCCGGGGGACTGCTGCATGCGGGACCGCGTCCATCGCTTTAAATATCGCGCCGGTTGAAACTGCGACGCCCGGATTGACCAAGACAGCCGAAAGCTGACCCAGCTCTTGAAGCGGGGTCACCGCCTCTCCGATACCGCGCATCATGGCCGTGCGGGAGTCGCAGCATACGGGAACATCTGCGCCTAAGTTATAGGCCAACTCATGAGCCCTGAACGGGTTCGCGAATTGCCGCAATACAGCCGCAGCATTTGCACTCCCTCCGCCCAAGCCCGCCGAAACTGGAAGGGTCTTGGCCAAGGTAATATGGTGGGGAGGCGCGTCAATCAGGGTCATAGCGCGTAGAATAAGATTGCGACCGTCCACCGGAAGATCATCTGCGCCGCTAATGCTGAGAGACGTTTCGTTCGCGGGTTGAAAGACAAGCTCATCACCAATATCCGCGAAGACGACCAAACTATCGACGGGGTGATAACCATCCTCACGCAAGGCCCCAACATGAAGCGTCAAGTTTACTTTCGCGCGCGCTAATTCAGTCCGCCCCTCAGACATTCTTTTACGGTAGAGCTTCCGTTTTGGCCGGAACAGCGTCCAAACCCTTATCCAATTTTATCTCAATGACGGCCTTCTCTTCATCGGTCGGATCAAATTCCAGCGCACGTTTCCATTGAAATCCAGCTTCACGTTTGCGGCCAAGCTTCCAATACACATCGCCCAAATGATCGATAATTGTCGCGGAGGATGGAGAGAGCGCGACGGCCTTTTCCAGATTTATCCGGGCTTTCTCATATTCGCCGAGCTTATAATGGGCCCATCCAAGACTATCCACAATGGCCCCGGATTGCGGCTCTTCCTCGACGGCTTTGCGGATCATTTCGAACGCTTCCGTCAGGTTTTCGCCGCGGTCGACCCATGTGTAACCGAGATAGTTGAGCGTATCGACATCATCAGGGACGAATTTCAAAACGCGTTTAAAATCTGCTTCTGCCTCGGGCCAGCGGTTCAACCGCTCATAGATGATCCCGCGAAACCGCAGCGGCTCGACATTGGCTGTAATTTCTTCATCCGACATCGAGTCGACCAAGTCTTTATAGAACGGGAGGGCCTCAGCATAATTTTCACGAACGAAACGCGCGCGGCCCAGGCTTTCGCGGGTCAGGACCGATTGCTCTCGGGCGTTTAACGCTTCTAAGGTTTCAATCGCTTTGTCATCGTCATCCCGGTTGAAATAGATTTGCGCGATATTGATTTGGGACGACACGTAATAGGGGTCATCTTGGCTAACCGCTTGATAAAATGCGTAAGCTTCATCTTCTCCGGCTTCGTCGCGATCTTCCAAAATCGAGCCCAACCAGAGCGTTGTTTTCGTATATTTCGGGTCAATCCACCGCGAAAAGCGCATAAATATCTCCGCACCTTCAATGGAGCGATTGGCAGCAAAAAATCCGAATGCCGGATCAGTTAAAGCCCGCGCGGCTTGACCCTTCACACTAATCTCCGGCAGGCTTTTCCCGGCTTTGAGTTGCTTTAGATAAAATCCGACGGGTCCAATGGAGAGGCCTTCATTATCGACTAATATGTCCTCTAATTCCGTAATCGCTTCATCGGATCGCCCTGCGGCTGACAAAATTCGAACACGGGTCAGTAGGGACTCCACTGACGCAACGCCGGCGTCATCAACGACGTCCAACCGCTGTAACGCCGCCTCTGTATCGCCCTCAATCCCGTCCAGTTTCGCCAGCTGTAACTCCGTATAAGCCTCAAAATAGGAACCCGCTTCGAGAGCGCTAAAGGTCTCGCGCGCGGCTTCATAATCTTTCTTCTCAACCTCGGTCCAGCCGCGAACCAATTGCATGAGAATGGTCATTGTGACGTCGTTGGAGCGTCCAGAAAAATATTTCAGCGCCCGATTATTTCGGCCCCGCCGAAACGCATCTATGCCCAGAACGGCCCGCGCCATGGGCTCTTTCTCATCCGCTTTTAATACAGTTTCCGCCAATTTTATCGCGGCATCCATATCCCCTGTTTCCAGAGCAGAGACGATAGCGCGGCGGCCGATACGCGTGTCTTCAGGCTGGCTGAGATAGGCGCGGGTGAAATATTTTTGCTGTGACGCTCTATCTTTGATTTTATGGGCGTAGCTTCCCGCAAGATAGTCACCGTAAAGCCCGGATAATTCTTGTGTCTTCGGCGCGGCGTAAGCCTCATCTGCGCTTTGGCAAGACAAGGCGATAACTGCCGCAAAGGTTAGGGAGATCAAATGACGTTTCATGTCAGCTTTCTGCGGCGCAAGCCGCCGGGTGGCAAGCTATCATATCAGCGGCTTGCTGCACAATGTTGGGACCGAGGCTGGCTCTACATGTTCGGATAGTTAGGGCCGCCGCCGCCTTCAGGGACAGTCCAGACAATATTGCGGGACGGATCTTTAATATCGCAGGTTTTGCAATGGATGCAGTTTTGCGCATTAATCTGGAAACGCGGATTAGTCCCATCTTCTTCCGTGATAAATTCATAGACCCCGGCAGGACAGTAGCGCGCCGCCGGTCCGGCAAATTCAGGCAAGTTCACATTGACTGGGATAGACGTATCAATCAGCTTCAAATGACTTGGCTGTTCCTCGCCGTGATTGGTGAATGTCATGGACACATTGGTCAGACGATCAAAGGTCAACACACCATCAGGTTTTGGATAATCAATCGGCGCAAAAGCTGGACCTTTTTTCAACCATAGGAATTTTGGCAAACGTTTCAAACTCCCGGTCTTTTTCGTCGATCCGGCATCGTCTTTCTTGTGAGACATTGTGCCGAACGGATTAAATTTCATGATACTGGCGGACCACATGTCTATGCCGCCCATCAACATGCCGCCGAGGAATGGGCCGAAGCGGCCATTTAGCGGCGCGACATTCCGAACCGGGCGCAAATCTTCGCCGATTGGGCCGTCGTGCAACATGTCATCATAGGCTTGCAGGCGGTCACCAGACCGGCCCTTTCCCAAGGCTTTCGTCGCCGCATCCGCAGCATGAATACCGGAGAGCATGGCATTGTGATTGCCCTTAATGCGCGGCAAATTCACGAGACCGGCCGAACAGCCCAGAAGCACCCCGCCCGGGAACGCGGTTTGTGGCACGGCTTGGATGCCGCCTTTGGTCACAACCCGCGCGCCATAAGCCACGCGTTTGCCGCCTTCGAGGAGATCAGCAATATCCGGGTGGGTTTTCCATTTTTGGAAATCCATATAAGGATAGCGGTGTGGGTTTTCATAGTTCAAATCGACAATCATCCCGAGGAAGACTTGGTTGTTCTCGGCGTGATAAACAAAAGACCCGCCGCCTTGTTTCGCGCCGAGTGGCCAGCCCGCGCTATGTAGGACAGCGCCTTCAGTATGTTTGGCCGGGTCGATGTCCCAAATTTCTTTCATGCCGAGACCAAATTTGGACGGCTCAACTCCTTCATTTAAATTATATTTTGCAATCGCGACCTTCGACAGCGACCCGCGCGCACCCTCACCCAGCATGACATATTTACCGTGCAGCTCCATGCCCGGCTCATAACCTGGGCCTTTACTACCATCTTTCTGGTAGCCGAACTCACCCGCAACGACGCCTTTGACAGACCCGTCTTCGCGGTAGACCAGCGCGGAACACGCCATGCCCGGGAAAATCTCAACGCCCAGCAGTTCGGCCTGCTCTGCCATCCAACGGCAGGTGTTTGCCATGGAGACGATGTAATTGCCGTGATTATGCATTAGCGGCGGCAACACAAATTGCGGGATCGGCAATGCGCCCGCCGGACCGTAAACATGAAACTTGTCGGAGGTGACTTTGGTTTTCACAGGACAGCTGTTCATTGTCTCAAAATCGGGAAACAGCTCTTTCAAACCAATTGGGTCCAAGACCGCGCCGGAGAGAATATGTGCGCCAACTTCTGAGCCTTTTTCCAAAACAACAACGGAGGTTTCCGGGTTATTTTGCTTCAATCGGATCGCCGCGGACAGGCCAGCAGGCCCCGCCCCGACAATGACGACATCATATTCCATGCTCTCGCGTTCAACGCTCTCATCAGCGGATGTAAAAGCAGCGGTTGTTTGGTCCAGATTATACATTATTATTCTTCAGCTCTAGCAGTGTATCTTGAAGTGGATTATCCTGTAACGGACACAACAGCCGCGGACAAGCATCCGTATCGCCGCGTCACCTTAGTTTTTCAGACCGAAGTCAGAGCCATATGAGCGACACCACACATGAGAGCGGACCCGTTTTAGGGTGGGAAGAATGGGTATCCCTACCTGACTTGTCACTCCCCGCGATAAAAGCAAAGGTTGATACTGGCGCAAAAACGACCGCCCTCCATGCTGTCGCGATTGAACCCTTTGGTACAGATAAGAACCCGCAAGTGCGATTTATCATGCACCCAAATCCTGCGGACCCGACGGTGGAAGTCGTTTGCTCGGCGAAAATCATCGACCGACGCAATGTCACCAGCTCAAATGGCGTGTCGGAACTTCGCTATGTCATTCGCGCCAAAATTGCGGTGGGCGGACGAAGTTGGCCGATTGATGTATCGCTGACAAACAGAGAAAATATGGGATATCGGATGCTCTTGGGCCGATCTGCCATTCCGGAAGATTTCACAGTGCGTCCGGGCACAAGCTTCCAACAACCCGTCCTGAGTTATGATGTTTACCGCAAGAAACAGGGCCGGAAGTCCATCCCAAAACGCCCTTTGCGAATCGGCATCCTGACGCAATCGCCGGATAATTATTCCAATACCCGCATGATTGAAGCCGCCGAAGCGCGCGGTCACGTTATCGACTGCATCTATACCTCACGCTGTTATATGGCGATCAATGCCCATAAGCCTGAAGTCCATTATGACGGAAAACCTCTGCCCCGATATGATGCGATTATCCCGCGCATCGGAACCAGCTTGACATTTTACGGCATGGCCGTTGTCCGTCAATTTGAGGCCATGGGGAGTTATTGCCTGAATAATGCCGCGCCAATTGGGGCCAGCCGCGACAAACTCCTCGCGCATCAGGTACTTTCGCGTCACGGGTTAGGCATGCCAGCCACAGCCTTTGCGAAATCCTCGCATGATACGGACGGAATTCTGGACCTTGTTGGCGGCGCGCCCGTCGTCGTAAAGCTGCTCGAGTCTACACAAGGCAAAGGCGTCGTCTTGGCTGACACACATAAGGGCGCGAGCGCAATCGTGGATGCTTTTCGAGGACTTAACGCGCATTTCCTCGTTCAAGAATTTGTCAAAGAAGCGAATGGATCTGACCTGCGGTGTTTCGTGGTCGACGGCAAAGTTGTCGGCGCGATGATGCGAACTGCCGCAGAGGGCGATTTCCGCTCCAATGTGCATCAGGGCGGGTCTGTCAAAAAGGTTCGCCTGACCGCAGAAGAACGCCGGGCTTCCATCAAAGCCGCAAAAATCCTGAAGTTAAATGTGGCCGGCGTGGATATTCTACGGTCCTCCACGGGTCCGAAAATTCTCGAAGTCAATTCCTCTCCCGGCCTTGAAGGGATTGAGAAAGCGACAGGCAAAGACATTGCAGGCGAGATTATTAGCTGCATCGAAAACAATGTGCGGACCGTGTTTCGGACGGGGAAGAAGTGAGACTCGGATCAGAAAGAAAACCCTTCTAATGGATGCAGCGCTTCGGTCATTGTTGGATTGGTATGCCGAGATGGGCGTGGATGTGCCCAAAGTTCCGGACGCGCGCCCCGTACGGGCGAAGCGGGCGGCAAAGCCTGCTGCGGCCCAGCCGCCTGCTGAAACCCCAGCGGCCCCAACAGTAGATCTGTCGAAAGTTAAAACGCTCGATGCATTGCGGGAGGCGATGAACGGGTTTGATGCGGGCACTTTATCGGATGGCGCGCGGCAAGTTGTTTTCTCTCGCGGAAATCCGGAAGCCGATCTCATGGTCATCGGCGAAGCGCCCGGACGCGATGAAGATATTCAAGGCAAGCCCTTTGTTGGGCCAGCGGGCCAACTGCTCGACCGCATGCTAGGGGCCATCGCTTTAGGGGCTGATGATTTTTACGTCACCAATGTCGTCAACTGGCGTCTGCCGAAAAACCGCGACCCAAAACCAGCGGAGATTGAAACCTGCCGTCCATTTATCGAAAAACATATTGAACTGGCGCAGCCGAAACTCCTCTTGCTCGTCGGCGGAATGTCCATGACGACGATGACGGGCCTGACAGGCATCATGAAAAATCATGGCCAATGGCAGGAGGTCACGATCGCGGGCACAACCTATCCCGCACTCCCGCTTTATCACCCGGCTTTCCTGCTCCGCCGTCCCGAACTCAAGAAAGATGCCTGGCGGGATTTATTGTCCCTGCGCGAAAAGCTACTGAGCCTTTAATTTTTCTGCCCGCATGTCTATATCGGCGCGGAAATTGAATAGGTCTCGTCATGTTAAAACGTTCTCTCCTGATTGCCGCATTTGTTTTATCCGCTTGCGGTGGCGCGGAAGCCCCTGCCCCCAAAATTGAAAAGCCAGCAGATAATTTTCTAACGCAGTTGCAAACCGATTATCCCGTGACGCTTTCGAAAATCGCCGATAATGTTTGGGTACATACGACGAATTATAATTTGCCCGGACAAAGTCCCATTCCTGTCAATGGGCTGGTGGTTGTTGACGGCGACGAGGTGATTTT
Organism: uncultured Algimonas sp.; assembly: GCA_964607395.1. Lineage (GTDB taxonomy): Bacteria > Pseudomonadota > Alphaproteobacteria > Caulobacterales > Maricaulaceae > Litorimonas. The sequence continues at coordinate 9,283 of CAZSKH010000019.1, read as the reverse complement.
AGTCGACGGCGCTTGGGGCGAATTGGCGACGCTCTCTTTGCTTGAAAAGGTGAAGTCTGAGACCGGGAAAATGCCTTCAAAGATGATTGTGACCCACCATCACGCGGACAGAACAGCGGGCGTTGACGCTGCTGAATGGCGGGGTCTCCAGATATTTACGCATCCTGATACGCCGCAACTCGCGGCGCGCGCTGGCTTTCCAGCGCCCGACACATCTGTTGCCGCATTGAAAGACCCGAAATCTCGGACCAAAGTTGGTAGTCTTGAAATCGCTTATCCCGGACATGGACATGCCCAGGACAATCTTGTCGTTTACATTCCCTCCGCTGGCGTTCTCTATGCCGGATGTGCGGTTCGCGGGGCAGGCGTGAAAACACTGGGCAATACGGAAGACGCGAATCTGGCAAAATGGGCGGAGAGCCTGAAATGGGTCAAAGCAACCTATCCCAAAGCGACGGTCGTTGTTCCGGGCCACGGTAAGGGCGCGAACCTGTCTTTAATTGATGCGACCTTCACCATGATTAGCGCTGAGATTGCCGAAGCTGACGCAGCGCCTTAAGATCATCGACATCGGTCAGCGTGCGAAGCTCATCAAAATTCCCATCTGTTCGGACTTTGACATCAGCTAGCGTTTGCGCGTGTGACCACCTGACGCCGTCAAAAAATCCTCGTCTCAATGGGCCATTTGTCCCCATGAGCCAAAAGCCGCCATCCTCCGCCGGACCAAATACATATTTATGAGACCGGAGCGCGCAAAAGGCAGCAGCAATATCGCTTGCATTCACTTGCGGGCAATCTGTTCCAATGGTGAGCGTTGGGCCTTTGCGGGAGAACAGAGCCTCCAATCGCGGCGTTAGCGATCCAGAGACTTGGGGAATTTGCGCAAACCCCTCCCAATCAGGGACACGGCCCAGTAAATGCGGCGGCGTGACGGCCAACACCGTCTCCCACCGCGGGTCTCGGGTTTGGCGGAGCACCCGTCCCATGAGGGCACGGTAAATGCGCTTGGCATGAACCGGACCGATATCCGCCGCCAAGCGGGTCTTCGCCCGTCCCATAATCGGGGCTTTCGCAACAACATATAAAACGGGCCGCATCAGTTATATCTCCGCAACAAATCAGAGGCAGGTTCACCTCGGCGATACGCTCTTAGTAATTTGTAATTTCGCCACCCGCGGGTCCATACACCTTGATTTAAATGATCCGAAATATCTGTGTTCAGCACTATGGGGAGTTTTTGCAAAGCATTCCGCCCATATTTCGCTTTGACACGGTCAATAATATCCACATCCTCAAATAAGGGTTTGTCAGGATCATATCCGCCAATTGCGTCATACATCTCGCGAGGAATGAGGAGACCTTGGTCGCCATATGGCAATCGCCACGCCCAGCCCCGTAGCCAGACAATGAATCGCAACCACGTCACGCCTTTGCCTTGGGTATTTGGACGATAGCGAAAAAACCAAGCTGTATTGGGTTTTTGCATTGCGGTCTCTACGGCGGCGCGCCAACCTGGCTCTAACTGGCAATCCGCATGTAGAAATAAATATGCGCTAGCGCCTTCTACCGCCCCCGCAAGCTCTGCGCCGCGCGCCAATTGCGCCCCGCGCCCCTGACGGCCGCGCGCAATAACGGCCCCCGCTGCGAGGCTTTGGGTCAGCGTTGCATCAGTCGATCCGCCATCACTGATGACCAACCGAACATCACTGAGTTCCGGCAGCAATGACGGCAGACACGTCTGCGCATTGAGTGTGGGTATGATGACAGCCAACATTAGATGCCATCTGCCGTGTCAGTTCAGACAATGCCATAAAAAAAGCCCCGATGCGTTAGCAGCGAGGCTTCAAGATTTTGTGTAATCGGGGGTCTAGTTTGTGACGACGCCCAATTCCAATTCAGCATCAGTCATTTCCTGAAGTTCCTTCTCGAGCTCTTCACGTGTTTTCTTACGTGGTTTTGCTTCGAGGAAGATACGGCAATATGTGCCAGTTGTTTCATTCGCGAATGAACCGTTACCACTACACGTCATAACGCCAAGGCTTTGTCCGTCATAGGCGACAGTTGAGAATTCGGCGCCGCGAATTGGAGCCATACAGACGTTTGCGCCTTCGACTTTACCAAGGAAACCACCTTCATATTGACAGGAGGCTGCGCTGGTGACGATACCTTCGGATGACGGCGCTGCTGCTGCGGCGGCAGCCGCTGCGTCTGCATCAGACAATTGCGCAAATGCGGATGTAGATGATGCAATAACCAGTGCAAGTGTTGCGCCGGCGATCTTGAGTTTGGACATGGAATGCTCCTTCATAATTCGTTAAAGGTCTTTAGCAGACCTCTATCCACCTAATAAACCCTACACATGTGTTTTTTTGCATGTGCTGTGCCATCCTTCGCCTTTCACCTAAATACGGTCCCTTCATGCCCGATTTCACATATGAAACCAAAGCCGGTGCGCATCAGGGCCGAATTATTTGCGGGGTCGATGAGGCAGGCCGCGGCCCCCTTGCAGGGCCTGTAATTGCGGCTGCCGTCATCTTGCCCCCAGATAATATTCCGGACGGTCTGAATGACAGTAAGGCCCTGTCCCATTCAGCCCGTGAACGACTCCTGAATATCCTCCTGCAAAAGGCGAAAATTGGCATCGGGATATCCGAACCGGGGGAAATTGATCGCATAAACATACTTTGGGCGTCCATGACGGCCATGCGCCGCGCCATAGAAAACCTAGAAATTTCAGTAGATTACGCCTTAATCGATGGAAATCGTGTGCCGCCTGACTTGAGCTGTGATGCTCACGCAATCGTGAAGGGCGACGCGAAGTGTCTCTCCATTGCCGCCGCCTCCATCGTCGCAAAAGTCACGCGAGACCGGATTATGGCAGAAGCCGATTCTCGCTTTCCGGGATATGGCTGGACCGGACATAAAGGCTATCCGACAAAGGCGCACCGCGAAGCGGTTGAAACTTTGGGAAGAAGCCCGGCTCACCGCTGGACTTTTGGCCAAAAATCCTAGTCGCGCATGACTTAATCGGTATCGCTTTGGCCGCGCTCTAGGGACAAATATTCCTCTGTGCGCATTTCCATTAAACGACTGACGGTGCGTTCAAATTCAAATGCGCCGTCGCCTTTTTCATAGAGATCTGCCGGCTCCACAGCGGCGCTCATGACCAATTTGGTGCGAGTTTCGTAAAGAGCGTCAACAAAAGTCACGAAACGTTTGGCAGCATTTCGCATGTGAACGTCCATTTTCGGGACGTTTTCAAGGATGACCGTATGAAAGGTTTTGGCGATTTCCAGATATTCGGCGGGGCTGCGATTAGACTCGCACAGGGACGCGAAATCACTCAGCAATACGCCGCGTGCGGTTTTTGGAAACTCTAGCTCTCGGCCTTGGACAGAAAGCGTGGAGAGGATAGGCGTCCCGCTGCGCGTCAACCGAACCCAGGCTTCGGAAATGGCGGCCTCCGCGTCAGGCCCCAATGGCGTATAATAAACAGGCGCCGCCGTGAGGGCCCGCAGGCGGTGGTCGACATCCCCTTCAAAGGCGTGAAGAATAAAATGCTCCGACATCATTTTGATGAAGGGCATGAACAAGCCGCGATTCAACCCGTTTTCATAGAGGGTCTCTGGTGCGCGGTTTGACGTTGCGATGACAACCACCCCTTCATTCACCCACAGCGCTTCGAATAAACGCGACAAAATCATCGCATCCGTGATGTCTGTAACGTGAAACTCATCAAAACAGAGCAGCTTGGCTTCGCTGGCAATGGCGCGGGCGACGGGCGCGATTGGGTCGTCCCCGGCCCCGCGCACATGATGCGGGCTGGCGCGGCGGCCATCTTTATCGAGTTTTCGCCACGCATTAATTCGCGCGTGGACATCCAGCATAAAGGCGTGGAAATGTGTGCGGCGTTTGGGGGCGAACTCTGCCGCCTCAAAGAACCAATCCATCAACATAGATTTTCCGCGTCCAACGCCGCCGTACATATACAGACCGCGCGGTACGGTTTCGCGGCTGCCAAAAAACCGTCCCAGCAATCCACCAGAGGCCGGTTCATATTCCGAGAGCGCTGTGAGGCGCGAATCAAGTTCCCGGGCGGCGTCCAATTGTTGTGCATCGCGCACAAGCACACCATCCGCGATGCGTTGTTCCAAACGTGATTGAACGGGGCCCAAAATCTCACGCCTCATAGGGAAAGCAATATGATGGCAAGACCCAAAAGCCCAAAACTGAGCGTAACAAGGCCGTAAAACAGGGGTTTATTCCGGATAGGTGCGGGTTCCATGCTTGCGGCTTTGGCTGAGCCGCCCGCGCTCGTCAACGCGCGAGAGGCGAAACCTTCGAAATATTTACAACTGATGAAAATGGTGTTCATGAGCTGTTAATCTAGTATTACGCTACAGTAATGATTAACGGGCTTATCAAGCGGACAAACCGCATGCCTTATTTAAGTGTCTGGAGGGACCTATCATGGATAAACTAATGAGCTACTTCGAAGGAGTAGATTGGACGAATATTGGAATCGCTGCCGTAATTCTGGTCGTCGGTATTTTCATTTCATATGTATTGCGCGGACTCGTATCCGGCGCGATCAACCGCACTGGCATCGGAAAACGGGCCAAGACCACTGGCGGAAACATCGGCAAAGCGCTCGGGAAAGCCGTATTCTGGCTCGCTATTCTTTACACGTTGTTTCTGTCGCTTTCTAAAATTGGCATGGGCAGCTATTTCGGCCCCGTCGAAAACCTTTTCAATAACATCAGTGGTGTTGTACCAAGCCTTATCGGTGCTGGTTTCATCGGCTTCATTGGCTTCATCATTGCGAAAGTTGCCGGAACAGCCGTGTCATCCGTCGCTGAAGCGGCGCAAGTCGATACTTTGGCGTCTCGCTCAGGTCTGACATCTGCAACAGGTTCAACAGGTTCAATTTCGAAACTGTTGGGTACAGTCGTTTTCGTCCTGATTATTGTGCCGGTCGCAATTGCTGTTCTCGAAAAACTGAACATGGCGTCAATCTCTGATCCATTGTCAGATATGCTACAGGGCTTCCTGAGCTACCTGCCGGCTCTCGTCGCAGCCGCTGTTCTTCTTGGCGCTACGATCTTTATCGCTCGTTTCGTCTCAAACTTCATTGAAAACCTATTGGCTGGCCTTGGCTTCGATAACTCTATCAATGCGGTTATGTCACTTGACGATGGCGAAGGATTGAAAACAGCGCCGTCTAAAGCAGCTGGTTATGTCGCATTCTTGATCATCCTCGTTATCGGCGTTGCCGCTGCTGTGGATATTCTCGGTAATGACAGCCTCACAAGCGCCTTTGGTACAGTCCAAGACTTTGGTGGTAGCTTACTTCGCGCCGCTGTCCTGATCGGTATCGGTGTCTTCTTGGCTAACTTCATGGGCCGCTTCTTGAGCACAATCATGAACGCCAAGCTGGCCGCTTTTGTGAAATATTTCGCAATGACTCTGTTTGTCTTCTTGGGTCTGTCTAGCCTTGATCCAGAAGGTCAAATCGTTCCTGTCGCATTCTCCGCCTTCGTTATCTCTGCCGCTGTTGCCGCAGCTATCGCGTTCGGTCTTGGTGGGCGTGATTGGGCGAAGCAAGTCTTGAACAAGACTGTGCCACCAGCAAACATGGGTAGCGCGACAAAGAAAGTTGCTCCCAAGCGCCCAGCGCCTAAGAAGTAGAACTTCATAATCTAAATTCTGAAAAGCCGCTTCGTTGGAAGCGGCTTTTTTTTATGCCCGCTTCGGCGAGGACTTGGACTCTCGTCCAAGAGGCTTTAGAAAACGGCCGTGCATATTGTTGAAGAATTGATTGCTGAACGTGCGCCGCGGCTAATCTCAAAGCCGCGCTTATTCAAAGCTGTCCGTCCCTTACTCTACCGAATGCTCGCTTATGATGCGGCAGTATTCCTCGCGGACACCATCCGTCCCCTGACAGGAAATGGGGCCTTCTCGCGCGTATCAGAGCATATTAATCCAAAGACCGAAGTCACTGGACTTGCTAATCTACCCGCCACAGGACGGTGTGTTATTATCGCGAATCATCCGACGGGACTGGCCGATGGCCTCGCCGTATTCAAAGCGATCCGAGAGCGCCGCCCGGATCATTTGTTCCTCGCAAATGCCGATGCGCTGCGCGTGATACCCAAAGGTGAAGATATTATCATTCCCGTGGAATGGGTGAAGTCCAAACGCAATCATTCCAAAACAAGAGACACATTATTAGCGGTCAAAGCAGCATTGAAAGAGGAGCGCTGCGTTGTGATTTTCCCGTCAGGCGCCTTGGCACAACTCGGCTGGCGCGGATTAGTGGACAGGCCTTGGCAAAGCAGCGCCGCCATGCTGGCCCGGAAATATAAGGCCCCCGTCATCCCGCTAAATATCAAAGCTCGAAATTCCGGGCTCTATTATCTCTTTGCGAAATTAAGTGCAGAATTGCGGGACATCACCCTGTTCCATGAGCTTCTCAATAAAAAGGGTCAGCTTTTCAAGCTGACCTTTGGCGCCCCCATCGCGCCTGAAACCATCCCCAAAAATGCGGATGAAGCGACGGCGAATATCCGCAAGATTGTCGAGCAGCTTTAGGGTCAGGACCTAAGGCCGCATCGCCGCCGCAAGTTCTGGACGATCTTCCGCGCTCCGCAGGTATTTTGGCTCCACACGTCTGCCGCCCGCCTGCTCAAAGGCGTAACCATAAGACAACACATCGGCGTCTTGGCCTTTGGCTGCCATGATAGAAAACCCGATGGGCACGCCGTGGACATCCCCCATAGGCACAGTGATATGCGGATATCCCGCAACGGCAGCATAGCTGCCCGCGCCAGCCCAAGCCGGCCACACATCCCCGTTCACAGGATCAATGCGGGATGCCACGGGCCCTGACGGGCTGACCAACATATCAACATTAAAATCCGCCATGAGCTTATCAATACCATCTGCGCCCGTGCCGCGTTGAATATCGACTTTGGCGTTTCGATAGGCCGCATCCGAAAGAGAGCCTTTGGATTGCGCGAGGTCGAATATGTCCTGATCGAAAATAGCCGTTTCGCGTGGTTCGTTTTCATTGAAAGCAATCAGTTCCTCCAGCGAACGGGTTGTGACAGTCGGCGGCGTATCGGCCAAATACGCATCCATCCCCGCCTTAAATTCATAGAGCAAAACATCGAAGGATTTCTGGCCGTAATTTTCGACATCCCGCGTGAAATTTTCGATCTCAACGAGGACCGCGCCAGCCTGCTCCATCGCGTTCAAACCTGTGTTGAACCTCATGATAATATCATCATTCGACCCTTCAGAAAACCGCATCACACCAACGCGTTTACCTTGCAACGCCGAGCTATCTAGAGCCGCCACATAGTCCACATCTTGATTATCCATCGCATCCAACATCATGGCCGCTCCGCGAACCGTTTTCGTCATAGGGCCTGCGGTGTCTTGGCTCTCGCTGATGGGGACAATATATTGCTGGCTGACCAGCCCAACGGTAGGTTTGAACCCCACGATACCATTGACGTTAGAGGGGCAGATAATGGACCCGTTAGTCTCAGTGCCGACTGCGCCAGCCGTCAGTGACGCCGCGACGGCCGCGCCGGACCCGGAAGAACTGCCGCAGGGACTCCGGTCGAGCATATGCGGATTTCGGACTTGCCCGCCCAAAGCCGACCAGCCGGAGACGCTCTCATTCGAGCGGAAATTCGCCCATTGGGACAGATTGGTTTTGCCCAAAATCACCGCGCCTTGCGCCCGCAAACCTGCAACCAGCGGACTGTCGCGCCCCGTTAGATTATCCTTTAGCGCGTAAGCGCCAGCCGTCGTCGCAATTGGGTCCAGCGTTTCGATATTGTCTTTGAAGAGGATGGGAATGCCGTCTAGGGGACCAAGCGCTTCGCCGTTCCTACGTCTCTCATCAGAGGCTTTGGCCTGCGCCATGGCGTCGGGGTTTAGGGACAAGACGGATTGTAACGTCGGACCGGCACGATCAATTTTCTCAATCCGGTCCAAGTAAATTTGAGTGAGATGTTCTGACGTTAGCTTCATGGATGCCAATTCATCCGAAAGCTCCGGCAAGGTTCTTGATGCGTATAATTTTGGAACAAATTCAGCTTCGACAACTTTAGCATAGTCGGAAGAGGTAGAGCCAAAGGGTTGGACGACATGTGAATGTTCAGCCGCGCAGGCCGAGAGCGTTAGAGCGGCAGTTGCTAGGAGACAAAGACGCATGAGTAACCCCTGTTTGGTTCAGGGGTTAGCGTTTCTCAATATGAGTGAGGCGTCAAGGTTTAGGCGGAAATTAGGGCTGCGTCGCGGCGAGCATGCAAAACAGCCTTATTTTCTATCCCCCGGATAGAAAATTTGCGCAACGCGCAACCAGGCTGTTACGCCCGCTCGACCATCATCTTCTTGACTTCTGCGATGGCTTTGGCTGGGTTTAGGCCTTTTGGACAAACATTCGCGCAATTCATGATCGTGTGGCAACGATAGAGCTTAAACGGATCTTCGAGGCTATCGAGACGTTCTGTTGTCGCATCATCGCGGCTATCTACCAACCACCGGTAAGCTTGTAGCAATGCCGCCGGTCCTAAATACCGATCCCCGTTCCACCAATAGGACGGGCAGGACGTCGAGCAGGAGGCGCAGAGAATACACTCATAATAGCCGTCGAGCTTATCACGGTCCTCAATGGTCTGCGTAATCTCTTCCGTCGGGAGCGGCGTGCTCGTGTGAAGCCACGGCTCAATCGACGCATATTGCTTATAGAAGTTAGACAGGTCCGGCACGAGGTCGCGGACAACCGGCAAATGCGGAAGCGGCGATATCGTAATCGTGCCGCCTTTCACCTCATCAATACCTTTGGTACAAGCTAGTGTATTCCGCCCGCCAATATTCATCGCGCAAGACCCGCAGACACCTTCCCGGCATGAACGGCGAAATGCGAGGGTCGGGTCAATTTCGTTCTTAATTTTGAACAAAGCGTCGAGCACCATTGGACCGCACTCATCCAGATCAATCTGATAGGTGTCCCAATAGGGATTTCCGCCATCCGACGGATCATAGCGGTAGATTTTAAAGGTTTTCAGCCGCGTGCCACTGGCTTTCGCATTCCAAGATTTGCCCTTACGGACTTTGGAATTTTTGGGAAGGGTAAGCTGGACCATTTGAAACTATATCCGTATCTGAATTTACGGAAACGATATAGACACAAACACGCCGCAACCCAAGAGGTTTCCCGCGCGACAAATGGCGCGGGAACGATAAAGACTCTCCTCCCTCGCGGAGC